>JAJUGF010000174.1 GCA_029268495.1 Gracilibacillus sp. | reverse complement strand
TTTGTTCAATCCGATATCGATATCATAAACAAGTAAATTGTTTATTGCTTGTTTTATTTCAGCAACCGTTTCGCCTAAAAAGCTATTTACTGGAAGATAGACCTTTAGTCTTACACCCTCTTCAGGATAATCTTCAGGATTTAATTCATAAATTTCACCATAAGAGGTGTCTCTTTCCACTAATAAATCTTGTGGATCTTCAATCACAATACCACTAGCTCCAGCTTCATGAATGATATTCGAAATTGGTTCAATCGCCTCATTGGTTGTATAAATACATAGCTCTGTCCACTTCAAACAGATCAACTCACTTCTATTATAAATTTATTATTGCGCAACTTCCCTATGTTGTCTTTATCCTTAACGAGAAAAAAATCAGGTTACTCTTCGAATTCTTGAGTACTGATATTTCTCTTCTCCTATGAGGAATTCTATAAAATTATACGATTACTCACCTTTGAATGCTCTTTTCACGCGTTGAAAAAAGGAATCTTCATGTTCATCTGTAGGTTGATTACCACTAATCTCATTAAATTCACGGAGTAATTCTTTTTGTTTCTCCGTTAAATTTTGTGGAGTGATAACACGAATCTTAATATTCTGGTCCCCTTGTCCGTATCCACGTACATTAGGTGCACCTTTACCTTTAAGTCTAAATGTTTTTCCAGTTTGAGTTCCTGCTGGAATTTTTAATTTTACCTTACCGTGTAGTGTTGGCACTTCGATTTCATCACCTAGTGCGGCTTGTGCGAAGGTAATTGGCATCTCACAATAAATATTGTCACCATCTCGTTGATAAAATTCATGTGGATTCACTTGAATCACTACATATAGGTCTCCAGCTGGTCCACCGTTCGCACCAGGCTCACCTTGACCTGATACACGAATTTGTTGTCCATCATCAATACCTGCTGGTATACTAACATGAATTTTCTTCCGTTTGTTTACTTTACCTTGCCCACCACATGTGGAACATTTATCAGTAATTATTTTACCAGAGCCTTGACAATGATGACATACTCTTCTATTTACTACTCTGCCAAATGGTGTATTCTGTTCTACATTAAGCTGACCTGAACCATTACAATGACTACATGTTTTAGGAGTCGTACCTGGTTTCGCTCCTGTACCCTTACATGTAGAACAATTTTCTTCTTTCGGTATATGAATATCTGTTTCCTTACCATAAACAGCTTCTTCAAAACTTAATGTCATTCTGTATTGTAAATCATTCCCTTGTCTTGGAGCGTTTGGATCACGTCTACCCCCGCCACCAAAGAACATATCAAATATATCACCAAACCCACCAAAATCTTGAGCTCCACCACCAAATCCTTGGTTTTGTGGACCTGCGTGACCAAATTGATCATATTGTTGGCGTTTTTGATCATTACTTAATACTTCATATGCTTCTTTTACTTCTTTAAATTTTTGATCCGTACCTTCTTCTTTATTCACATCTGGGTGATATTTTCTAGCTAATTTTCGATAAGATTTTTTGATTTCTTCTTTAGAAGCATCCTTAGATACTCCCAAAACTTCATAATAATCACGTTTACTCACTGACGAATCACACTCCCGATCATTGATTGCATAACATTAATCATAACATCACTAACCTATTTACCGCAAACAAATTTAAGTAGATTTTTAATTTTCTCACAATAAAATATTGCATGTATTTCTTCTATTGCATGGAAAGAGTCAAAGTCTTACGTCCGACTTTGACTCTTAACTAAATATTATTTTTTATCGTCATCTACTTCTTCATAATCAGCATCGACAACATCATCATCTTGTTTCTGAGCGTCTTCACCTTGAGCTTGTTGAGCTTGTTGTGCTTGCTCATATAATTTTACTGTAAGGTTCTGTACTTCTTGCTCCAAAGCTTCTTTTTTCGATTTAATTTCTTCCATGTCATTTTCTTCTAAAGCTTTTTTCAATGCATCTTTTGCAGCTTCTGCTTTTTGTTTTTCTTCTTCTGTTACTTTATCGCCTAAATCTTTTAATGTTTTATCTGTTTGGAACACTAATTGATCAGCTTCATTGCGTAATTCAATTTCTTCACGACGTTTTTTGTCTGATTCTGCATTTTCTTCTGCTTCTCGTACCATTTTTTCGACTTCATCTTCAGACAAACCTGAAGAAGACTTGATTGTAATGGATTGTTCTTTGTTCGTTCCTAAATCTTTCGCGCGAACATTCACGATACCATTTGCATCAATATCAAATGATACTTCGATTTGTGGAACTCCACGTGGTGCTGGTGGAATATCTGTTAATTGGAATCTACCTAATGTTTTGTTATCTTGCGCCATTTCGCGCTCACCTTGTAACACATGAATATCTACAGCAGTTTGGTTATCAGCAGCTGTTGAGAATACTTGTGAATGACTTGTTGGAATTGTCGTATTACGTTCAATTAATTTTGTTGTTACACCACCCATTGTTTCAATACCTAATGATAATGGTGTTACATCTAATAATACAACATCTTTCACATCACCCTGTAATACTCCACCTTGAATTGCAGCACCTAATGCTACCACTTCATCAGGGTTTACTCCTTTAGATGGTTCTTTACCAATTTCTCGCTTGATTGCATCTTGAACAGCAGGAATACGAGTAGATCCACCTACTAGAATAACTTTGTCAATATCATTTGCACTTAAATCTGCATCGCGTAATGCTTGACGAGTAGGTCCCATTGTACGTTCAACTAATTCTTGAGATAATTCATCAAATTTAGCGCGAGTAATGTTCATTTCTAAGTGTAACGGCCCTGCATCACCAGCAGTAATGAATGGTAATGATACTTGTGTTTGTGTTACACCAGATAAGTCTTTTTTCGCTTTTTCAGCAGCATCTTTTAATCTTTGTAATGCCATCTTGTCTTTACCAAGATCAATTCCATTTTCTTTTTTGAACTCTTGTACCATATAATCAATTAATACTTCATCAAAGTCATCTCCACCAAGACGGTTATCCCCTGCAGTAGATACAACTTCAAAAGTACCATCACCGATATCAAGAATAGATACATCAAATGTACCTCCACCAAGGTCAAATACTAAAACAGTTTGATCTTGATCAGCTTTATCAATTCCATAAGCAAGTGCTGCAGCAGTAGGCTCATTAATGATACGTTCTACTTCTAGGCCAGCAATCTTACCAGCATCTTTTGTTGCTTGGCGTTCTGAATCGTTAAAGTAAGCTGGGACTGTAATTACAGCTTTATCTACTGCTTCTCCTAAATAATCTTCTGCATATGATTTTAAATGTTGTAAAACAATCGCAGAAATTTCTTGAGGTGTATATTCTTTACCTTCAATTTCTTCTTTATAATCTGTACCCATATGACGTTTAATTGATTGAATCGTATTAGGGTTTGTTATTGCTTGACGCTTTGCTACCTCACCAACTTGACGTTCTCCATTTTTGAATGAAACAACAGATGGTGTTGTACGATTTCCTTCTGGATTCGGGATTACCTTTGCTTCTCCACCCTCCATAACTGCAACACATGAGTTTGTTGTTCCTAAGTCAATACCAATGATTTTTCCCATTGTAAATCCTCCTTAAATACTATGTAATTACTGATTCACCTTCACCATTGCTGGTCTGATTACTTTATCTTTTAATTGATAACCTTTTTGTAATGTTTCTACAATTTGATTCGATTCAAATCCTTCTTCTTCCACTTGCATCACCGCTTGGTGCAAATGTGGGTCAAAAAAGGCTTGATCTGTTTCAATTTCTGTTACACCTTCATTTTCCATAACTGTCACTAACTGTCGATATACCATTTCTAATCCTTGCACAACACTTTTTGCTTGCGCATCATCTAATTCCACTTGTAATGCTCGCTCAAAGTTATCTAATACCGGAAGTAATTCTGTTACAATTGCTTGCGATTTATATTTTAAATCCGCTTCTTTTTCTTTTTTTGTACGTTTCCTGAAATTGTCATATTCTGCTTGGACACGTAACAATTTATCTTGTAACTGATTTTTTTCTTCTGTTAATTTTTCGAATTCTTTTATATCGATTTCTTTCTTTTCATCCTCATTTGTGATTACTTCTTGTTCTGAATCCGTTACTTCTTCAACTTCATCTTGAGTAATTTCTTCATTTTTAATATTTTTTTCTTCCATTCCAAGTCACCTCCTAAATACAACCACTGTATAGCTAAACATACTTATATAGAAATAGCAACTAATTCAATATTACTAGACAAAGAAATACAGGAGTATAGCATAGAGCTATACCCTATATAGATTAATAAAAAGATTGAAATGTTTTAGTGAGTCTGTTCGACAACACATTCAACAGTGAAATTACTCGAGAATATTCCATTCTGGTTGGCCCGAGTAGTGCAATTGTACCTAATTGCGTTCCACCTAATGTGTATGTTGCTGTAATTAAACTACAGTCTTGCATTTCATCTAAGCTATTTTCTTGTCCGATAGATACCTTAATTCCTCTCTCAGAAGTACGCAAAATATCTGCCATTTTATCTTCTTTTTCCATTACAGAATAAAGAGATTGTACCTTCTGAATATTGTGGAATTCAGGTTGCAATAATATATTAGTTTTTCCATCCATATATAGCTTTACAGGTTTCTTTTCTAATAATGCTGCCTTTAAATATGCATATGTTGCTTCAAAATCACTACTATATTGATGAATCAACTCTGAAATTTCACCATATAATTTCTTTTGCAAATGGATAATCGGTACACCAACTAATCGAGCATTTAATATGTTCACTAACTTTTCGATATCTGTCGCTTGCATGCTTTGTGGTATCGTAAAATAGCGATGTTCGACATGTCCTGTGCTTGTAACCAAAATTGCTACAGCAGCATGGTCTGATAAGCTAACAATTTGAATCTGCTTTAACGTTGTTTCGAATACTTCTGGGCCAAGTATGATGGATGTATAATTAGTTAAATCAGAAAGCACCCGCGCAGATTTTTGAACAATTTGTTCAAATTCTAATAATCCTTTATCAAACGCTTGCCCTATCAACAACATCTCATTATGCGATAAATGAAACGGTGATAATAAGTGATCAACATAAAAGCGATACCCTTTTTCAGATGGTACTCTACCAGAGGAAGTATGTGTTTTTTCAATAAAACCTAACTCTTCTAAATCTGCCATCTCATTTCTAATTGTTGCTGGACTATAGGAAATATCTTCTTTCTTTGCAATTGCTCGAGAACCAATCGGTTGTGCCGTTTGGATGAATTCATCAATAATAACCTGCAACACTTGAATTTGTCTTTCTGTAAGCATCGATGATCACCTCTGTTAGCACTCATTCACATCGAGTGCTAA
>JAJUGF010000173.1 GCA_029268495.1 Gracilibacillus sp. | reverse complement strand
GGAGTGATAAGCATGGCTGAAGAACAATATGGTATACGTACTGATTTAGCTATAGAAGCTAGAGATATGGTGGTAGAGAAAGGACAAAAAAATACGGAAGAGATACAAGGTGTGACAATAGAAGAGAAGAAGTTTGGGAATATTCGCGTTACGTATGTGGAAATCACAGAAGAAGGTGCAGAGAAAATTGGGAAAGGTAAGGGATCTTATCGGACAATTTATACAGATGCAATTCGGAAACAAGATACAAATTTGCAACATGAAACAGCTAATGTATTTCGAACACAGTTACAAGAATTGTTAACGAAACATCAGTTAACAAAAGATGCTAAAGCATTAATTGTTGGATTAGGTAATCGACATGTTACACCAGATGCATTAGGGCCGCTAGCTATCGAAAAAGTTCTTGTTACCAATCATTTATTTGAATTTGAACCAGAATATGTGGCTGAAGGATACAGAAGAGTAGCGACCATAAACCCAGGTGTCATGGGGGTAACAGGTATAGAAACAAGTGACATCATAAAAGGAGTGATTGAAAAATTAAAACCAGATTTCATTATTGCCATAGATGCATTAGCTTCACGCTCCATTGAAAGAGTAAATGCAACGATTCAATTATCAGATGCAGGTATTCACCCAGGTTCAGGTGTAGGAAATAAGCGAAAAGAACTGTCACAAGATACTTTAGGCGTACCTGTATTTGCTATAGGAGTTCCAACCGTAGTCGATGCAGTCACAATTACAAGTGATGCTATTGATTATGTGCTGAAACACATAGGGAAAGAGTGGAAAGAAAAAGATCAACCATCCAAATCATTAACGCCTGCTGGAATGAATTTCGGTTCTCGTTCTTTGTCTGATGCAGATTTACCTTCAATGGAAAAAAGGGAAAAGATTCTTGGAATGATTGGTTCATTAGATGAAATAGAAAAAAGAGCATTAATGAAAGAAGTTTTAACACCATTAGGGCATAATCTCATGGTTACACCAAAAGAGATAGATGGGTATATTGAAGATATGGCACATTTGCTTGCAGAAGGGATAAATGCATGTTTACATGATAGTGTCACTATAGATACAGCGTCCAATTATACAAGATAATAGAATAATTTTTTAGTCTATATAGTTCTACTCTCTACATATCCTTCATACATTTCTAGTAAATGTAATAGAGTTAGTAGAGAGGGGACTATAATGAATCCAAGAATTCGTCGAAATAAACGTGTTTTTCTATTGTCAAAACATAAAGTACTTGTAGTAATATCGAGTTTTATCATTTCTTTTTTTACTGTTTTTATTTTAGTAGGACTAATGACAAGTATCGAACCAAATTATCGTGTTTCTTCTCAAACAATTAAAAATTGGACGACAAATGTAGATGAAGCTCACTTCTTATCATTAATGATACTTGAAAATCGAATTTTTAAAGAAGCTTTGCCAAAAGATAAGCCAACATTAGACGTGTGGAAAGCATTATTTGAAGTAGGTACGAACATAAGAATGCATGATGTGAGAAGCCTTGTCTCAAGAGAAATTCCTGGTTTTTATCGGTATGATAATCAGATATTAATTGCAGGAGAGGGCACAGATTACACGAATTTAACTTTCGAATCCAATCCACCATTAGATATAGTACTAGAAGAACGAGAGGCAACGATGCCTAATGAGAAACCAGTAGATGAACCAAAACCAGAAACTGATAACACAACAGGAGATAAAAACGTTGTCTATATTTACAATACGCATAATAGGGAATCTTTTTTACCACACTTACCTGAAACTGACGATCCAAATAGTGCTTTTCATAATGAAGTGAATATTACAAAAGTAAGTGATCAATTGGCCAAAGATTTAGAAAAACAAGGAATAGGAACAACGGTTGATCATACAGACATCGGGTCCATTCTGGTGAATAATGGATGGGAATATTCTGCACATTCTTATAAAGCTTCTAAACAAGTAGTCGAAACAGCATTAGCAGCAGACAGCAATTTAAATTTTGTTTTTGATTTACACAGGGATAGTATGCGCAAAGATGTTACAACAATAGAAATTGATGGAAAAAAATACGCGAAATTAATGTTTGTTATTGGTGGAGACAACCCTAATTATGAAAAAAACTATGCATTGGCTTCAAAATTATATGACGCTCTTGAACGTGAATATCCGGGCTTAAGCCGAGGTGTACAGAAATATGATGGAGCTGGACGAAATGGTGTGTATAACCAAGATGTGTCTGATAATGCACTAACAATAGAGTTTGGTGGTGTGGATAACACGATGGAAGAATTATTTAACACATCTGAAGTATTCGCGGAGATTTTTAGTGAATATTATTGGGATGCTGAAAAAGTATCAAATTAGGAGGGGTATACATGATTAAGTTTTTATTAAATCTTATTTGTATGTTGATTATTTTTTCCATCGGGTTATTCTTAGGTATTGATCAATCTACTATGACTATTTATCCAAATCAAACACAACCACTGACAGGCGTGCATATTGATACAAAAATAGACATGGAAACTGAAGCAATTACGGATAGAGAAGCGATTGTTGATGAAATAGATGCCCCTTTAATTACCGAGAATACGGGTGAGAGAACATTCTTGACGAAGGTAGCTTCAGGTGGGGAGCAGGTTATTCAAACTGTTTGTGATGGGATTGTTGCTGTTACATTTACCGTTATTGATGAAATATTCTAATTGATTTCTATTGAACATCACTGTGACTATTGCTATAATCTAACCTAGTATATTGTGCTCGCACATAGGAGTTGAAGACATTGACGAATGTAAGAAATCAAAGTAAAGTACGAAATTTTTCGATTATAGCACATATTGATCATGGAAAATCAACATTAGCTGACAGAATATTAGAAAAAACAAAAGCACTAACAGCTCGAGAAATGAAAGAGCAATTTCTTGATGCAATGGATTTAGAACGTGAACGTGGAATAACCATTAAATTAAATGCTGTGCAATTAAAATATAAAAGAGATGATGGCGATGAGTACTTATTTCATTTAATCGATACTCCTGGACATGTCGATTTTACATATGAAGTGTCACGGAGCTTAGCGGCATGTGAAGGAGCTATTTTAGTTGTAGATGCTGCACAAGGAATTGAAGCACAGACGCTTGCTAACGTTTATTTAGCACTTGATAATGATTTGGAAATTATTCCTGTTATCAATAAAATCGATTTACCGAGCGCTGATCCAGAACGAGTAAAGAAAGAAATAACAGATGTCATCGGAATTGATGGAGATGAAGCAATTTTAGCAAGTGCAAAATCTGGCATTGGTATTGAAGAAATACTAGAGCAGATTGTTGAACGTATACCAGCACCAGTTGGAAACCCTGATGAACCACTTAAAGCTCTAATCTTTGATTCATTGTATGATCCTTATCGTGGAGTAGTGGCATATGTTTGTATCAAAGAAGGTTCTGTCAAAGTTGGAGACAAAATTAAAATGATGGCAACAGGAAAGGAATTTGAAGTAAATGAAGTGGGTGTATTTAATCCTAAGCCTGTGAAGCAAGATATGTTAACAGTTGGTGATGTTGGTTATTTAACTGCTTCTATCAAAAATGTAGGGGATACTAGAGTTGGTGATACCATTACATTAGCAAATCGCCCTGCGACAGAAGCTTTACCTGGTTATCGTAAATTAAATCCAATGGTGTTTTGTGGTCTGTATCCTGTCGATGCAGATAAATATAATGATTTAAGAGAGGCACTGGAACGACTAGAATTGAACGACTCTTCTTTACAATACGAAGCAGAGACATCACAAGCATTAGGATTTGGCTTTAGATGTGGATTTTTAGGCTTATTACACATGGAAATCATTCAAGAACGTATTGAACGAGAATTCGGTATTGATTTAATTACGACAGCACCAAGTGTTATTTACAAAGTAATTAAGACAGATGGAGAAGAATTAACCATAGATAACCCATCATTCATGCCTGATAATCAATCGATTAATGAAGTACAAGAACCATACGTAAATGCTACAGTGATGGTTCCTAATGACTTTGTAGGTCCTGTTATGGAGATTTGTCAGAAAAAACGTGGTGAATTTATTAATATGGATTACTTAGATGAGAATCGCGTGAATGTTGTCTACGAGATTCCATTATCTGAGATAGTATATGACTTTTTCGATCAATTGAAGTCACAGACTAAAGGATATGCATCATTTGATTATGAAATGATTGGATATAAAGCTTCGAATTTGGTTAAGATGGATATTTTGTTAAATAGTGATACAATCGATGCACTTTCATTTATTGTACACCGTGATTTTGCATTTGAACGTGGAAAACAAATTGCTGAAAAATTAAAAAAATTAATCCCAAGACAACAATTTGAAGTGCCAATTCAAGCAGCAATTGGTAATAAAATCGTTGCCAGAACAAATATCAAAGCAATGCGCAAAAACGTATTAAGTAAATGTTATGGTGGGGATATTTCTCGTAAGCGTAAATTGTTAGAAAAGCAAAAAGAAGGAAAGAAACGAATGAAAATGGTCGGTTCTGTAGAAGTACCTCAAGAAGCATTTATGGCAGTGTTGAAAATGGATGAAGATTAATAAGTGAAACCCTTGTCAAACGGCAGGGGTTTTCCCCATTTTTCATTGCGAAATGTATACAGGTAGAATAACTCCTACCTAATAGAAAGGTGATAATAAATGATTACGTCCGTGTATATACACATTCCATTTTGTGAAAAAATTTGTCATTATTGCGACTTTACCAAGTTTTTTTATGATGAAAAAATGGCAGATGATTACTTACTTGCATTAGAAAATGAAATAAAAACAACAATGGTAGAGAAACAAGAAATGGAAACAATATTTATTGGTGGAGGAACACCAACAGCATTAAATGCTCGTCAACTAAAGCAATTATTACGTATCGTCGAACAATACTTTTCTTTTGCGCCAAATTGTGAATACACATTTGAAGCAAACCCAGGTGATTTAACTAAAGAAAAGATTAAATTACTGAAAAATGCAGGAGTTAACCGAATTTCGATGGGTGTTCAAGATTTGAATGATGAGATGTTAGAGC
Source organism: Gracilibacillus sp. (assembly GCA_029268495.1). Lineage (GTDB taxonomy): Bacteria > Bacillota > Bacilli > Bacillales > Amphibacillaceae > Gracilibacillus > Gracilibacillus marinus. The sequence goes on along the minus strand of JAJUGF010000173.1, from coordinate 428 downwards.
AATTAGGAAGGCTTCATAGAGTAAAAGATGTCTATCAAAACATAAATGATTTGCAAAAAGAAGGTTTAAACAATATAAGCATTGATTTAATGTATGCTTTACCTAATCAAACTTTTGAGCATTTTGATCAAACATTACAAGAAGCATTACAATTTGATTTACCTCATTATTCTGCATACTCATTACAAATTGAGCCTAAGACTATTTTTTATCAACGTTATAAAAAAGGCAAATTAGTAAAGCCACCTGAAGAAATAGAAGCAGATATGTATGCACATTTGCGTAAAGAAATGAATAGTAAAGGCATTAAACAATATGAAATCAGTAATTTCAGTAAAAAAGGTTTTGAAAGTAAACACAATTTAACATATTGGAATAATAATTATTACTATGGTTTTGGTGCTGGTTCGCATGGGTATTTACCTGGT
>JAJUGF010000172.1 GCA_029268495.1 Gracilibacillus sp. | reverse complement strand
CTTACATCAGTGAAGCCACATAATTTATTTACAATGTTAGCAGCAGGTGTGAAGAACTTTGCATTAACGAAGTATTTAATTGAACAAGTGTTATTATCCAAAGAGAAGCGGATGGAAGAATTACGTGATTTTATCCCAAATGCAAAGAGTGAAGATTGGGATTTATTAGTTGCAGGTCAACGTGTACAAGTGATCAAAGATACTGAAAAAGGCAAGGGAACATTGCAATTTGGTACAGAAGTGGTCACAGCACAAGACGGTTCGATTGCAGCACTATTAGGCGCATCTCCTGGTGCCTCGACAGCAGTTACAGTCATGCTTGAAGTGTTAGAACGTTGTTTCACAGAGCATATAAAAGAATGGGAGCCGAAAATTAAAGAGATGGTACCATCCTATGGCGAATCTCTTCAACACAATCCAGAATTATTGACGAATGTAAACAACATGACGTCAACTCAACTAGGTTTAAAATAATGGAGAGATTGACAAAAAGAAAAAAAGCATTTACTATAAATGAATAATAAAATACCCGCTCGGGAGAGGTTCATAGCTTTTTAACCCTCTATAAAAAACTATGGATACAATGAAAGTCATGTCCATATTGGATGTGGCTTTTTTTGTTTCTACATATGTTGTGCTATGAACCCTCTTAGATACCGTTATATTCGGCAGATGAGAGGGTTTTTGATTTGAAGGAGGAAATTACATTGATTAGAGTTTTACTTTATCTTGTGTCAATCGTGACTGCAAATGTAGTTACGGCGGCACTTATGCCATTACAAGTTGGGATGTTCATTATTCCAGCAGGTACATTATTTATTGGAGGAACATTTATTTTTCGTGATTTAGTACAGAATAAGTATGGTCGTCCGAAAACATATGGCTTTATCTTTATTGCGTTGGTATTGTCTGCACTTGTTTCATTTATGTTAGGAGATAGTTTGATGATTGTGATGGCATCTGCATTGTCCTTCGCCATTTCGGAGACAGCAGATACGGAAATCTATACAAGATTAAAGTTACCACTTGCATGGAGAGTGTTTTATAGCGGATTAGCTGGTGGTTTGCTCGATTCTGTTGTATTTGTCATTATTGGTTTAAGTCCAATAGGTGCAGGAATACTGCCTTGGGAAGCTATTCCTTTTGCTATTCTTGGTCAAGTCATTGCAAAAACAATGATTCAATTGATCGGTGCACTTGTTGTGAACAAAGTATACGTGAGTAGACAAAGCCAAGTGGCAGCATAAATAAGGAGCGGGACAGACAAACAATTGTGTCATGTTCCGCTCATTTTTTTCTTTTGTTAGATTTAACTATATTAACAAATCAATCCGCAATCTTAATAGCTATATCACTTTTTATTTGAAAATTCTTTTTCTCCATAAGAAGACTGCGACAACAATGCATAATAAAAGAGAGATGCCTAATGTAATGATCCAACCAATCGGACTTCTATCAGAAATAGGTAGAATCACATTCATCCCGAAAAAGCTGAAAACAAGTGTTGGTAATGTGAGGAATATGGTAAATAACGTCAAAGTTTTCATTACACTATTCATTTCATTTGAAATCAAAGAGGAATAGGTAGAGGACATTGATTCGACAATGTTCGTATACAATTCTGTTGTTTCAATTGCTTGTTGTGATTCAATTAGCACATCTTCTAACAGTTCCTTATCTTCCTCATACATCTTAATTGATTGTGTACGCAATAATCTCTTTAATACTACATCGTTTGCTTTTAGTGATGTAAGGAAATAAATCAGACTTTTTTCTATTTCCATTAATTTAAACAGTTCTTTGTTCGTCAAAGCATCTTTTAAATTTTTCTCGATACGAATACGTTGCTTATTTAATGATTTCAAATGATCGACATACATGCTAGCAATCATTAGCAATAACTGTAATGCAAAGCGACTCTTCATGGATGTGTGAATCCCTTTTTCTAAATTGTTTAGAGAAGGGACTGCTTGATGACATACTGTTAATATCACATCATTTGTTAGAATAATCCCAATCGGAATGGTTTTAAATGCGAACATATCCGATTCTGTAGGGACAGTTACAGGTAAGTCTTGAATAACTAATGTTGCATTGGAGTCTGCGTCATGTTCGACCCTTGCTGATTCTTCTAAATCTAGTGCATCTTCAATGAAATAATCAGGAATTTGACATGATTCTAGTAATTCATTGATTTCTTTTTTTGTTGGTGCAATACATTGAATCCAGCAATTCTTTTCGATTTGTTGGATTTCTTCTAGCACACCAGTTTCATTTGATTTATAAATTGTATACATACGACACACTTCCTTATCTAAAAACGACACACCGCTATCTTGGTAGGTGCCCTTGTAACGTTATACCCATTTTACTGTATGTGTAATCTTTCTTAAAAAAGAAAAATAGCGCGGACTTTACTTTCCACGCTTTTTAAAAAGGATTATAAAATCTTGTTCCATCATGGAATGTGATAATCATAAACAAGATAAATAGTAGGCTGCTAATCAGTAATGTAAGGTAATCTAATTTTGTTAAAGGTCGTTCACTATACCATGTGCGTTTGTTATGTTTACCAAAACTTCGTAATTCCATTGCGTTACTAATTGTTTCGATACGATCTAGACTCGAAAAAATTAATGGCATAATAATCGCTACAACATTTTTTAATCGTTTGGTGAGTTTCTCTTTATTCGACAAATCAATCCCACGTGCTTGTTGTACTTGCGCAATTGTTCTAAAGTCACGTTGGATGTCTGGGATATATCGCAATGCAAGCGAAATTGCCATACCGATTTTGTAATGGACTCCAATCTTATTTAAGGATGCAGCGAACTCACTTGGATGTGTTGTCACAATAAATAATAATGCTGCTGGAATCACAACAAAATATTTTAAAGTAATATTAAATTGGTAAAAAAGTTGCTCCAATGTCACAGTATATCTATTTGTCATTTCAAAAAGGACATGAGAACTATTGTAAATGGAGACACCTTCTTCAGGTGAAAATAAATAAATCGCCACATTATTTAATGCGAGGAAAAATAGGATAAACCACACGACAAATGATATTTCTTGCCATTTAATTTTAGAAAGCTTAAAAACAACTAAACTGAGCACGAACAGAATCAGTAAGACTCTAGTATCATATGTCAACATTGCAATCGTAGACCAAAGCAAGAAAATAATTAGTTTGGAAACACCTGATAATTTGTGCACAGGTGATTGTTTGTCTATATAGCCAAGCATATTTGTTACTGCCATGTTTTTCTAACCTTTCTATCATGCGAAATAAATTGTTCGATAAATGCCTTTGGATGCGTCATTCCAGACTTTATTGCTAAATCAAATAAAGAAGTTCGTTTAAGATTTGCTTTAGCAATAATCTGGTCATCTGTTAAGATATCAACAGGTGCTTTATCTGCAATCAATTTGCCATCAGCTAATACAAGTGCACGATTGGTGTATTCTAGCATGAGATGCATATCATGTGTAATGAAAATAATGGTAATCCCTTGTCGGTTCAATGTAAGAAGAAATTCCATCATTTCTGTATAATGACGCAAATCTTGTCCTGCTGTCGGTTCATCTAAAATAAGAATGGAAGGATTCAATACAAGAATAGAAGCAATCGTCACCCGTTTCTTTTGACCGAAGCTTAATGCAGAAATCGGCCAATTTCGATAAGGATATAATCCACAGATGCGTAATGTTTCATATACTCGTTCTTTTATCTCTTCTTCAGTAAGTCCGCGTTGTACTAACCCTAATGCTACTTCGTCATAAATCATATGTTTGGAAATCATATGATTTGGGTTTTGTAGCACATATCCAACATGCTTCGCCCGCTCAAAAATCGTTTTATCACGTATATCTTGATCATGAAACATAATCGTTCCATCTGAATACTTTTCAAATCCACAGATGACTTTGGATAATGTCGACTTACCAGCACCATTCTTTCCGATAATTGCCACCATTTCACCTGCCTTTATTTGAAAAGAGATGGAATCAATAATTTTTTTCTTGTCATAAGAAAAGGTAACATCTTTTACATCAAGTACAGTGTGGTTGGCTCTAGGTTGCGTCAATGTAGAAAAGTCCTCGTCCATCTTTTGTTGTAATGCTAGCTTTGTTTGGTTAGAAATGTGTAATGTGTCGATATGGGCTGGTTGCATTTCCTCTGTTACCAGACATTGATGATATTTAAGTGCTTTCGTATATAATGGTTCTCTAATGTGTACATCAGACAATATATCGCTAGCAAGTAAGGCATCTGGTGTCATGTCTGCAACAATACATCCTTCATTTACGACAATAATTCTATCAAAAGGGATGTGTAGTGCATCCTCTATTCGATGCTCAATCATGATAATGGTCTTATTTGTATCTGTGTGAACCCGTTCAATGAGTTCCATTGCATATTTTCCTGTAGCTGGGTCAAGATTCGCTAATGGTTCATCAAATAATAAGATGTCTATTTCTTCATCTACCATTACACCTGCTAAGGATACCCGTTGTTTTTGTCCCCCTGACAATTCATGTATGGAATAATTCATTTGGTGATGAATATCAACTAATTTTGCGGTCTTTTCAACAATATCATGCATCTTTTTTTGTGGTACTAACTCATTTTCTAAAGTAAAGGCGATATCCTCTCCAACAGACAATCCGATAAATTGTCCATCTGTATCTTGAAGCACCGTTCCAACCATTTTAGATAATGTAAAAATATCTAATGAAGCAGTTGGGGTGCCTTTTATGAGTAGATTACCTGTCATGTTACCTTTATATGAAAAAGGAACTAGCCCATTGAGACAATGAGCCAGTGTGCTTTTTCCAGAGCCAGAAGGTCCTACAATGAGGACTTTCTCGCCTTCATATATCGTTAAATCCATATCTATTAGAGAAGGTTCTGTTTGACTATGGTATTTAAATGTAAATTGTTCAAATTGTATCACAGGTTGTTTCATGTCATTCTCCTTCTACTAGTAACGATTACACTTCTTTTGAAAGACTATTTCCTTTGCTACGTGTTTTTGCATATGCAATTAATAATAATGTACCAATCACACCAACAGAGATGATGTTTGATATCCCTGCAACGGCTCCTTGTGTGAAGACTTTATTCGCTGGTTCAGCATATATGATAATATCTAATAATGGCGCTAGAATAAACCAACCAACAATCTGCACACATACCTGTACGACATTAAATGTCACAATCTGTTTAACACCGAATTCCCCGTCTTCCATACGAATTCGTTTGACAAGTAAACCAATAAAGAAACCAACAAATAAGGATACAAGCACCCAGCTCCACCATATAGAACCCCACATTAGTACATCTTTCAATGCATGGCCAATTAAACCGACTAGTCCACCAGCAATAGGGCCAAATAGCACACTCATAAATGCAAGAAAGGCAATAGCTGTTTCTATATTTGTATTAGGTATCCCTGTTGGAATTGTAACGAACCGTCCGAGAATGACATACACAGCAGCCCCAATACCGATTGCCACAATTGTTTTAATAGATAATTTTCCTAACATTCCAT
>JAJUGF010000171.1 GCA_029268495.1 Gracilibacillus sp. | reverse complement strand
TCAAACAAAGAAGCAGAATATTGTTTTAAAAAATCAGACAGAACAACTAATAGAATCAGAATCTCAACTATATTTATTAGCACATTATGATACATTAACGAAGTTGCCAAACAGACGGTCTTTTTATGAAAAAGTAACAGACAGAATTGAAAATGATAATGTAACTAAATTTGCGATTGTTTTCTTGGATTTAAATCATTTTAAACAAGTGAATGATACACTTGGACATAGTGGTGGAGATGAATTGTTAAGTATTTTTGCCACAAGATTATCAGAATTCGCAAAACGTTATCCATATGTTTCTGTATTTAGACTGGCTGGAGATGAATTTGTCGCAATTATTGATCAAAAATCTACAATGGAAATTCAAGCAACTTGTGTAAAGTTTAGTCAAATTTTTGACAAACCTATATTCATTCAAAATAAATCCATTGAACTAAGTGCTAGTATTGGCTTAAGTATGTACCCAGATGATGGGATAGGAATTGATCAGTTACTACATAAAGCAGATACGTTAATGTATGAACAAAAGCAACAAAGAAAGAAAGAGGATAAAGGGGGAGAATAAATGTATCGGTTCTTAGCCATTTGCATGATTTTCATCGTATGTTTAACAGGTTGTGTGTCGCAAAGTGTCGAACCCGTACTAGATTCTTCTTTCTATCAGAAATACAATGGAAAGGTAAAAAAGGAAACACAACAAGTGAGTAACCATTTAGTTATATGGACACCAGATAATATATTCAAAAATTCCTTACCACGATTTGAAGAGATGTATCCAGATGTAGATATTACAATTGAAACAGTGGACAAAGAAGAACTTGTTAACAAATATCTAACAAGCTTAATTGTTGGCAAGACACCAGATATCTTTGTATTTCCAGATCAATACCTAGGAATGTTCAGAGGGGTAGGCGGACTTGAAGATTTACAAGATCCTACGTATTATGAAGAGGAATTTTTTAGAAAGCATCCGCAAGCACTATTGGATGAACATATTTACAATGACAAAATGCTTACATTTCCTTTGTTGTTTTTTCCTTATGTTACTTTTTACCGTGCAGATATTTTTGAAGAGAATAACTATCCACATGAGCCATTGGAACTTAGTAAGTACATAAATAGTGCAACAAATTGGTACAAGTTAGCATATGGATTTTATAATCATAATCAGTACATTATGGAATCTGATCATTCATTAATTGAAATTGCGTTACGTACAAGTAACTTCTTGAATGATGACTTTGAATATATTGTTGAGAATTCACCATTTAATGAAACAATCCAAGCGGCGCAATTAGTAACGAACAAACCGTATGATCAATATGTGAATATATGGGAGGACAGTGGGAAAGAAGCATTAGCAAATGACCAATTAGTAATGTTCTATTCTCCTAGCTATATGAAGGAGAATTTGGAGCAATGGTTACCAGAACAAAAAGGGAAATGGGCAATCACAACACTTCCATTTGGTTTGAGGGGAGTGGACAAAGATGCAAGTTTATCTATTGCAATCTCTTCTACTAGTAAAAATAAAAAAGTGGCATGGCAATTTGTTAAACACATGTCAAATGATATGTTAAATATGTATACACATCCGATTCACTCTGACTTCTATCGTAATGATGATATTCAACAAGTGTACAGAGAAATGATAGAAGGGAATAATCCTGGAACACCATCTCCACTTGACCGAGAAATAAAATGGATTTGGACTCACTCGATTAAAGAATTTCAATTAGGTTATGAGATAAAACCATTAATGATTGAACAAGCACATAAAGATGTGATGAATTTTATTCGACAAGACCAACAAGCATTACAAAATTTAAAAAGCGCCGATGAATAATAATAAAAAGTATCCTATAGATTAAACGATAAAATGCTTATCTGTAGGATACTTTTTTATACATACATATGCACCATATTCTACACGCTGAATCTAGTTAATTACCAAAATCGATTGGTATTATCGAATAATGGAATTGGTTAATGCTTTATTGATGATATAATGATATATAATGTGAGGTTGAGGTGATGTGTATGGATATGAACGGAAGAGTATCTACAGGAATGACAGGTTTTGATCAAGCGATTGATTATTTACGATTTGGGGATAATGTTGTATGGCAAGTGGATACCATTACTTCATATAAAGAAATTGTCACATATTATATCAACAATGCATTAAAGAATAACAGACATATTGTATATATTCGCTTCGGACAACATCCGCGTATTGTAACTAACTCTCTCTCTATTAAAATATATGAAATCGATGCAAATAAAGGTTTTGAGAGTTTTGCGACAACGATACATCATATTATTGAGAAAGAAGGAAAGAAAACATTCTATGTATTCGATAGCTTAACAGAACTATTAAGTAATTGGTCATCTGATTTAATGATTGGGAATTTCTTCAAAGTCTGTTGTCCTTACTTATATGAGTTAGAAACAGTTGCTTATTTTGCAATTATTCGTAATGTCCACACATATAGTACCATTGCTAGAATTAGAGAAACAACGCAAGTGTTATTAGACTTATATGAAGTAGATGGAGATAAATATATTCACCCATTAAAGGTATTAGATCGGTATTCTCAGACAATGTTTTTCCCGCATTTTATTCAGGAAAATAAAGTGAAATGTATTACTTCTAGTCAAGAAGCATCACGACTGTTCGCAAACATAAATGTAGTAGAAGAACGGCTGGATTATTGGGATGTTATTTTTACAAGAGCAAAAGAAATAGTACATCAAAGTATAGAAAAGCAAGAAGAAACAAAGCAGAAACTCATGGCATTGCTTATTGGAGAGAAATCCAGAATGTACGATTTATGTGCTACTTATTTTACACTGAAGGATCTCATCCGAATTGCACATCGAGAAATTGGTACAGGATTCATTGGTGGGAAAAGTGTTGGAATGTTGCTTGCTAGAAAGATATTGCAACAAGATCCTAACAAACGTTTCGAAAAATACCTTGAAAGTCATGATTCTTTTTATGTCGGATCTGATGTTTTTTACACATATATAGTCCAAAATGGCTGGTGGAAGTTACGGATGAAACAAAAGACAAAAGAAGGTTATTTTCACTATGCAAAAGAGTTAAGAGAGAAAATAGTGACAGGGAAATTTCCTCCTAATATAAAAGAGCAATTTGTTCAAATACTAGAATATTATGGACAATCACCAATCATTGTACGATCTAGTTCTTTACTAGAAGATAATTTCGGAAATGCTTTTGCGGGAAAGTATGACAGCGTATTTTGTGTCAATCAAGGGACACCTGAACAAAGATATGTACAACTAGAAGAAGCAATTAGAAAAGTATATGCAAGCACAATGAATGAAGATGCATTGGCATATCGAATGAATCGAGGTTTGTTTGAAAAGGATGAACAAATGGCGATATTGATTCAACGTGTTTCTGGTGATCATTTTGGCGATCATTTTTTTCCACATGTTGCTGGAGTAGGTAACTCATCAAACTTGTATGTATGGGATAAGAATGTAGATATGAATGCTGGGATGATTCGCTTAGTATTTGGGTTAGGTACGAGAGCAGTTGATCGGACAGTTGATGATTACGTAAAAATTGTGACACTAGACCAACCAACAAGAAAAGGTCTTATGTTAATGGAAGATGAAAAGAAATACTCGCAACATGGTGTAGATGTGTTATCAATTAAAGAAAATAAATGGAAGTCTATAAAATTAGACCAAGCAATGCATGAGGTGTGGAACGTAGATCGTACTATTTTTGCCTCTATTGATACGGAAACTTTTTTTCGATTGAGAGATTTAGGATATAAGAATATACAGGCACCGTATATTCTTAACTTTAATCAATTATTAAAGCATTCAACATTTCCTGTTGTAATGAGAGAAATGCTTCAACAATTAGCACATATTTATCAATATCCAGTTGACGTAGAATTCACCGCAAATTTCAAATCCAAAGAAGATTTTCAAATTAATATTGTTCAATGTCGACCACTTCAGACAAAAGGGTTAGGTAAATCTGTAAGTGTACCTTATGTATTGGAAGAAGAGGATTGCTTTATTCAAACACATGGAAATTTTATGGGGGGAAATGTGCGTTTACCGATTGATTACGCCATTTATGTTGATATGCATGCGTACTTAAAATTAACAGAGCAGGATAAGTATACTGTAGCAAGATTAATTGGTACGATAACAAGAAAGCTAAAAGATAGCAATCTATTTCTAATTGGACCAGGGCGATGGGGTACGACTACACCTTCTTTAGGTGTGCCTGTGCATTTTTCCGAAATCCAACATGTGAATGCAATCGCAGAAGTTGCATCAAAGCAAAAAGGATTTATGCCAGAGTTATCTTATGGTAGTCATTTCTTCCAAGATATTGTAGAGTCTGACATTTTTTACGTTGCAGTAATGGAAGGAGCAAAAGAAACGCGTTTTGATTCTACGTATATAACGAGTAAACCAAATAAAGTCTTTCATTTAATTGATAAAGGAAAACAATGGAGGAATGTCATTCATGTGGCGCAATTTGACGAAATGGAATTATTGTCTGATATTGTGACACAGCGGTTTTTGTGTAGATAGAAATTTTGAAAAGTAGAAGTGATGCAATCCTTTATAGGTTTACGATGGAATCTATTAATTAATAACTGTATGGATAAACAAAGACACTGAGTAAATAACTTTATTTTAGTTTGAAAAGTTACTGAATATCTAAGCTAAAAATCAACTTCATAAAAAAGAAATCAGAATAAATGAATACATTTACGCTGATTTCTTTTTTATATTCCGGTTCGATTATTTTTTTCCATCACTGCAAAGTAATTCTCTTCTTCATCTGCAAAATTACATATGCGGCCCATATCCATCTTTATTATTTCTCCTACAACTATATTATTCTCTTTTAAATCATTATGAAACTGAACGATGTCACTTGTATAAAACATAATAGAAGGGGTGTCGAGGTTCATTTCAGGTTCTATTACTGAAACCGCTTTTTTATCATGAATGACAATAGTTGTGTTACTATTTTTTGTTGGTGCGACTTCAATTGCTCTAAGCTGATGGATTGTAGTGTCTTAAATAAAATGAAATCCAAGTTTTTCCATCCATAACCTCTTTGCATTGTCTTGGTTGTTCACATATAACATTATTTGACCAACATTTGTAATCATTATTCATTCTCCTTTTTAATATTTGTATATAAAATAATAATTGAATTATAACTTTACCTTTGTCAAGTTGAAACAATTTGACTTAAGTAAAATTACAAATTAATCTAAATATGTGATAATAGAATCAGAAGGTGATTAGAATGGGTAAAATCTGAGATGCCGAACGCACAAGACAAAAAATATTGAATGCGGCAAAAGAAGAGTTCTGTGAAAAAGGGTATACTGGTGCTATAATTGAATCCATCGCAAAACGTGCCGGATTAAACAAGCAATTAATTTATCATTATTTTAAAAATAAAGAAGCATTAATAGATGAAATGATTTCTTATTTTGCAAAATCTGTGCCAACAGAGAATTTAACATTACCTTCAAATCCTGTAGATAT
>JAJUGF010000170.1 GCA_029268495.1 Gracilibacillus sp. | reverse complement strand
TTTTCGCTTTTGTATCGTCCAGCTGCAACGTCCAGAAACTAGGTAGCTTCGCGAATCAACGATCAATAAGTCATCATCGACTCGTACCTCGTCGTGATTCCTTTATTTCTGTTGATGCGCTCCAGCTACTACGTTTCTAACCGGACGTTTTCGCTTTTGTATCGTCCAGCTGCAACGTCCAGAAACTAGGAGACTTCGCAAAACTCCCTACAATAAGTCATCATCGACTCGTACCTCGTCGTGATTCCTTTATTTCAGTCGTTTCACTCCAGTCTCTACGTTTCTAACCGGACGTTTCCGCTTTTGTATTTCACTTTGTATAGTTATCAAAGTATCCTTGGATGTAGATCATTGGTGTTCCTTTGTCGCCGCTTCCTGATGTTAAGTCAGATAAGGAACCGATTAAATCTGTCAGTTGACGTGGTGTTGTTCCTTGGGCTTCCATTGCACCAACAAGGTCGTCCTCTTTATTTGTAATGTAATCAGAAATGGCCTGTTTTAATTCCTCACCTTTTAAGTCAGCAAAATTGTTGTCAGCCAAATACTTCAATTTCACTTCATTTGGTGTGCCGTCTAATCCGCTTGTATAAGCAGGGGAAACAACAGGATCTGCTAACTCCCATATTTTACCGACTGGATCTTTGAATGCGCCATCGCCATAAATCATCACTTCGACATTTTTTCCCGTCTTTTCTTTTAATGATGCTTGGATTTTGTCTACAATTGGCTGGCAATTTCTCGGGAACAATTTCACACTTGTTTCTGTTGCTTTGTTAGATCCGAGTAAGCCATATGCTTCATTATATCCACTACCATCAATGGATTCTGATAAGATATTATCAAGGCTATATACCGTTTCTGCACCATTTGCGCGTAAGATACGTTTCGTGCGCTGACGTGTATGGATATCACATGCTAATACATGCTTCGTATGTGCTAATATCGCTTTAGGGTCATTGGCAAAAATCACTTCACAAGAAATACCCTCTGCCTCAACTAAAGATTTATAGTAATCAATATAATCTACACCAGTGAATGTGTGCTTGTTATATCCGAAGTGTTCGCGGAATGTTGCTTCTGTAAGAACATCTGACCATGGATTGATTCCTTTTTCATCTAATGTATCTAAATCTACTAAGTGGTTTCCAACTTCATCTGATGGATAACTTAACATAAGCACAATTTTCTTTGCGCCTTTTGCAATACCACTTAAGCAGTTCGCAAAACGATTTCTACTTAAAATTGGGAAGATGACCCCAATTGTTTCATCACCGAACTTATTCTTTACATCACTAGCAATATGATCCATTGTTACATAATTTCCTTGTGCACGAGCAACAACAGATTCTGTTACTGTGACAATATCTTTATCCTGTATATCAAAGCCTTCAACAGATGCTGCATGCAAAACTGTATCCACAACAATCTCTTCAATCGCATCTCCTTGGTTAATAATTGGACCACGAAGGCCTCTTACTACAGTTCCAATAACTCTTTCCACTTGATATTCGCCCCTTAAAGTAAATAATAAATGATACATTCACTATACAATAATGTTACTATATAAGTAAAATTAATATTAGTAATAATATATATAAGGAGAATTAATGGATGGTAAACAAGTTAGACTTGTATCGAATCTTTATTATAGTAGGTCAACATGAGAGTTTTTCGAAGGCTGCCAAACATTTATATATGACACAGTCAGCTGTCAGTCAAGCAATGAAGCAATTAGAGAAAGAATTAGACACAAGACTATTTACTCGTAATCAAAAAGGCGTGTCGTTAACTGATGAAGGAGCATTGTTGTTTGATTATGTCTATTCTGCAATCAATTTAATCCGTACAGGAGAAGAGAAAATTTTGGAATTTAAGAATTTAACAGCAGGAGAATTGAAGATTGGAGTAGGGGACACCATTTCTAAATATTTTTTGTTGTCCTATTTAGAGACATTCCATAACAATTATCCAAAAATTAGATTCAAATTAGTAAATGGTACCACAACAGAAGTTACGGCATTATTGAAATCAGGCGATGTAGATGTCATTGTCTGTAACTTCCCATTAAAAGACCCAACATTAGAACAACTACCATGTATGGAAATTCAAGATATCTTTGTTTGTGGAGAGGTATATAAACAAAAGATAAAAGAACCGTTAGCAATGAAAGCATTGAATGAATTACCGCTCATCTTCTTAGAACCGAATTCTAACTCACGTCATTATGTAGAAGATTTCTTACTATCAAAAGGAATAAAATTAGAACCAGAATTCGAATTAGGCTCATATGATTTGTTACTGGAGTTTGCTAAGATTAACTTAGGTATCGCATGTGTGACGAGGGAATTTTCTAAAGAGTATTTACAGAAAGGCATTGTACACGAGATCCAGATGAAGGATCAAATACCTCCGAGAAACGTCGGGGTTGCCTATTTGAAAAGTGTTCCATTGTCTCCGGCATCAAAGAAATTCGTCGAAGTCATTCAAGAGGGCCAAAATGAATCATGTTAGGAGTAGAAAATGGATAGTGTATTACTTATTGTCATTATATTAGTTGCATCGATATTACAAACAAGTACGGGCTTTGGCTTCTCTATTTTAGCCACACCCTTTTTATTGTTATTATTTGCACCAAATGAAGCAATCCAAATCAATTTACTATTGTCGCTAGTTATTTCAATTTTGCTTTATACAAAAATAAAAAAAGATGTAGAATTCCAAACATTGAAGCGACTAATTATCGGAAGTATCGCAGGCCTTCCGTTAGGCATGCTTCTTTTTCTACTACTCGATGTAGAGAAGTTAAAGTTATGGGTAAGTATTGTGTTATTTATTCTCACACTATTATTAATTGCAAAATTACGAGTGAAGCAAAATAAGAATCGAGATATTTTTGTTGGAACATTATCTGGTTTATTTACAACAAGTATGGGAATGCCAGGGCCACCATTATTACTGTATTTTGCGAGTGTAAATACAAACAAAGAGAAATTAAGAGGCACCACGCTAGCTTTCTATTTATTTATCTACAGCATTAGTCTTATCATTCAACTGCTCTTCGCAGGAACGACGAGCAAGATGTGGATAGCAAGTGGCCTTACCTTGCCATTCGTATTTATCGGACTATTTCTAGGGCAACTACTATTTCGTAAAATGAATCAACAAGTCTTCCAAAAACTTGTTTATGCATTATTACTATTTACAGCAATCTATTTATTGTTGTAAATATTTTTTTAAAAATTGATTTAGGTCAATTTCTCTTCTTTCATTATCAACTATGATAAATGTATCGAAAGGAGAGAGTGCGATGTACCTATTCATTCAACATAAAAATAAGTTATTAGTTATCACAGCGATTTGTATTGCATTAGCGTTTGGACTTGATTGGAGAGATGAAACAACTTGGAGTAATATGTTCTATTTACTAGCAACAATCGTAGCAAGTATGTCAATCCTATATAAGGCAATCCAGGCGAGTATGCACAGAACATTCAGTATTGAATTACTTGTGATGATTGCTGTTATAGGTGCCTTATTTATACAGGAATATATCGAAGCAGCTATGGTTACTTTTTTATTTTTACTTGGGGATTTTTTAGAGGCACGAACATTACGGAAGACGAGATCCTCTCTACAAGCATTATTAGACTTGCAGCCAGAAGAAGCGATAGTGTTAGAAAACAATATAGAATACAAAGTGCCGACAGAACAAGTGAAAGTAGGGCAAAAGATACGCATTAAGCCTGGCGGGAAAGTACCGGTAGATGGGGAAGTGTATGATGGTTCTGCATCTATTATGGAAGCGAGCATTACAGGTGAATCCATTCCAGCAGTTAAAACAATTGGTCATCACGTATATGCAGGGACAATTGTTGAAGATGGCTATATCGAGATGTATGCAACAAAGGTCGGTGAAGATACTACGTATGCAAAAATTATCAATCTAGTAGAAGAAGCACAGGAAACAAAGACAAAAGCAGAGAGATTCCTTAATCGTTTTGCATCTATCTATACACCGTCTATTATTGTCCTAGCGATTCTTGTATACCTTTTTACAAAAGAGATTTCTATTGCTATTACTTTTCTTGTTATCGCATGTCCTGGTGCACTTGTGATTGGTGCACCTGTATCCACGGTTGTCGGGATTGGAAATGGAGCGAAGCATGGTGCGTTAATCAAAGGTGGAGAGGTGCTAGACAGACTTCGAAAAATCGATACATTATTTTTTGATAAAACAGGTACGTTAACAAAAGGGAAGCCTGAAGTAACGAATATCACCGTTTATGGATCTATGGATAGACAGACATTGTTACAATATGTTGCTATTGCTGAGAAGAGGTCGGAACACCATTTAGGCAAGACCATTGTTCAACAAGCAAAAAAAGAAAAGATAGACATAAGTAAAGATGCATCAATTGTCACATTTGTAAAAGGAAAAGGTGTAAAAGCAGTCCTTTCAAACAAGAAGCTTTATATAGGTAATCGAAAATTAATGCTGAAAGAGGATATACTGTTACCAGAAGAAGTACTAAATGACGCCACAACACAAGAACAAATCGGTAGTACTGTCATATTTGTTGCAATGGACCAAAAAGTAGTTGGGATGATCGCGATTGTTGACCAAATAAGAGAAGACGCAGTTAGTGCGATTCAACAACTGAGAAATAGTGGCGTGAAAAATGTCATGATGCTAACAGGGGATAATCGACATACAGCAAAAATGGTTGCAAATCGATTAGAGTTAGATGGATTTAAAGCAGAATTACTTCCAGAAGACAAGGCAGAAATCATTAAGCAAATGCAGGCAAAAGGGCACATGATTGCGATGGTTGGGGATGGTGTGAATGATGCGCCAGCAATTGCAAGAGCGGATATTGGACTTGCAATGGGCGAAGGTGGCACAGATGTGGCAATGGAGACAGCAGATATTGTCTTAATGGCAGACCAATTAAGTCAGTTCGCCCATGCTCATTCTTTAGCTAAAGTGACGATAAGAAATATGAAACAAAATATTGCCATTGCCATGCTTACAGTTGCCTTTTTACTTATCGGAGTATTACAAGGACACATTCATTTAGCTAATGGGATGTTCATACATGAAGCAAGTGTTTTACTTGTTATACTGAACGCGATGCGATTGCATCATTTTCGTTCAAATCAAAAGGGAAACAACCCTATTTTTCACTTCATGAAAGCAAGGAGGAAACAACATGCACCAATCGGGATGTAATCATCATATGGAGCACTGTGTCGCAGCTGTACCAATTTTTAACCATTTGTCTAAGGAAGAAATGCTTGAAATTACCGCGCTAGCGACACCACGATCATTTAAGCGAGGGGAATTTCTTTATCAACCACAGATAGATGCAGACGCATTGTATATTGTGCATACAGGCATTGTAAAAGTTTATCGATTAAATGATCTAGGGAAGGAACAATTAGTTCGGTTTTTAAGACAGGGCGATTTCACGGGTGAATTAGCAATATTTCATTCCTCAAGCTATGAATCTTATGCCGAAATCATGATAGATGCAACGATTTGTGTCCTAACCAAACAGGCGTTGCAACAATTGTTAGAAAAATATCCTAAGATTGC
>JAJUGF010000169.1 GCA_029268495.1 Gracilibacillus sp. | reverse complement strand
AGCTATTGCAGAAGGCTTAGCATTAAAAATTACAGAAGGAAATGTTCCGACAAAATTAATGAACAAAGAAATCTATTTATTAGATGTTGCATCATTAGTAGCAAATACAGGTGTTAGAGGGCAATTTGAAGAAAGAATGAAACAACTTGTTCAAGAATTACAAGAACGTCAAAATGTGATTGTATTTGTTGATGAAATTCATTTGCTCGTAGGTGCAGGAACAGCAGAAGGTTCACAAATGGATGCAGGTAATATTCTTAAGCCGGCACTTGCAAGAGGAGAATTACAATTAATTGGTGCAACCACATTAAGAGAATATCGCAAAATAGAAAAAGATGCTGCATTAGAGAGAAGATTCCAACCTATTATGGTAAAAGAACCAACACTAGATGAAGCAATTTTAATACTAAAAGGATTAAAAGAGAGATATGAGAAATATCATCAAGTGACATATCCAGATACTGTAATAGAAGCGTGCGTGAATTTGTCTAAACGTTATATCCAAGATAGATTTTTACCAGACAAAGCAATTGATTTAATGGATGAAGCTGGTGCAAGGTTGAATCTAGAAGTATCGGAAACAGATAGCGATATGCTACAGAAGCGATTAGACGAAATTAATAAAGAGAAAATGGAAGCAGCAGAAAAAGAAGATTATGAGCGAGCGGCAAATTTAAGACACGAAGAAATTAAGCTTGAGAAGAAATTAGCTGAAGCCAAAGAAACACCAAAGGCTGAAGTAACAATAGAAGATATCCAATTAATTATGGAAGAAAAAACAGGCATTCCTGTTCGCAAAATGCAATCAGATGAAAGAGCGAAGATGAAAAATCTAAGCCAAAGCTTAGAGAAAAAAGTGATTGGCCAGCAAGTGGCAGTCGAAAAAGTAGCAAAAGCAGTAAGAAGAAAGAGTGCAGGCTTAAAAGCAAAAAATCGACCAATCGGATCATTTCTTTTTGTAGGTCCAACAGGTGTAGGTAAAACAGAATTAACCAAAGCTCTAGCGGAAGAGTTGTTTGGAACAAGAGAAGCAATGATTCGTCTAGATATGAGTGAATACATGGAAAGACACGCTGTATCCAAAATTATCGGTTCACCACCAGGATATGTAGGCCATGAAGAAGCAGGACAATTAACAGAAAAAGTCCGCCGAAATCCATATAGTATACTATTATTAGATGAAATAGAGAAAGCACACCCAGATGTACAGAATATGTTCCTACAAATTATGGAAGATGGGCATTTAACAGATAGTCATGGAAGAACAGTTAGCTTTAAAGATACTGTTATTATTATGACAAGTAATGCAGGTACAGGTGTGAAACAGATTACAGTTGGATTTACGAACGAGAACAATGAAGCAGTCTCCACATTGGAGAATTTGAGTGGTTACTTTAAACCAGAATTCTTAAATCGATTTGATGCGATTATTCCATTTAATGAGCTAACAAAAGAAAATATAGTACAAATTGTTGATCTAATGCTGATGGAGTTAGAAGATCAGTTGAAAGAAGAAGGATTAACAATTAGTATTACAGAAGATGCAAAAGCATTCCTTGCAGAAAAGGGGTATGATCCACGTTTTGGTGCACGTCCACTTCGTCGTGTGATCCAAGACAAAATAGAAGATGGAATTACAGATCTGATTCTCGAAGAAGATGCTGTTGAGGCAATAAGCATTCGTTTTGAAAATGGGGACATCGTAGTCGCAAAAGGATAAGAGAATATGTGAAAGAAAACCTGATTTCATCTGCAAAAAAGTAGATGAAATCAGGTTTTATCATTAGCGATTCTCGAACTAATTAGGGTATTTCGATGTTTCTTTTTGTGCGTAAAAAGGAATAGTATTATTGAAACATAACTTTGAATGTTAAAATAACAAAACTAAAAAAATTAGGGTTTTTCATTTTTTTATGTTTCATTCCCATCGCCTCCAATAATTATTTACAATGTATTGTTTTAACGTATTTTAAGAATAGCATCGATTCTTTTTATGTAAAATAAACTTGTTAGAATATATAACCAAGTTTTTGAACGATTTGTGTGGAGTAGGGGCAATTTAGTAAAAGGAGGGGGTCACTGATGATTAACCAAGAGACAGAATATGGTGTATTGAAAAAGGTAATAGTCTGTCCACCAACATATATGGAGATAAAGAAAGTGATTAATGAAACACAGAAGCATTACGAAAATGAAAATATTGATGTAGCTGTAGCAGTAACAGAACACGAAAATTTTGTTGCAGTTCTAAAATCACACAATGTAGAGGTTATTGAATTAGAACCGAAACCACAACTAAATGAGCAAGTTTTTACAAGAGACATTGGTTTTGTAATTAATAAGCAGGCATTTCTAGCGAAGATGCAAAGAGAAATAAGAAAACCAGAAGTGGAGGAAGTAGAAAAGTATTTTGAACAAAATGATCTTTCTTATAAGAAGGTTACTGTTCCATCAATCGAAGGTGGAGATGTTATCGTTGCACCAGATCACGTTTTTGTCGGATTATCAGAACGAACTACCAAGCAAGCAGTAAAGAGTCTAGAGTTAGAAGTACCAAATAAACAAATCATTCCGTTAACTTTACGAGATGATATTCTACATTTGGATTGTGCGTTCAATATTATTAGTGAAAAAGAAGCTTTGATTTATCGTGAGGCTTTTACCAAAGAGGATATGGATATACTCAAAAAACATTATGAATTAATCGAAGTGACAGAAGAAGAACAATTTACATTAGGTACAAATGTTTTATCAATCGGCAATAAAACCATTCTCTCTTTGCCAGAAAATAAACAGGTAAATACGGAACTGAGAAAGCGAGACTACACCATTATAGAAGTTCCATTTTCAGAAATTATTAAATCAGGTGGATCATTCCGTTGTTGTACAATGCCTATAGAGCGCTTATAAATTCAATATAAGAATCGGAAGAGCTTTCTTACAAAAAGGAAAGCTCTTTTTTTATTAAAAGTAACTATTTTTAATAAAAAAACTTGATTATTATCAAAAATAATAATAATATAATAATTGAGAATATTAGATAAGGAGTCCACATATCAATGAAAAAATGGAAGCAAATTTTACACCCAGTTCGAATGGAAATTATTCAAATACTCGCTGGTGGTAAAAAATACACGCCAGCACAAATTGCCACATACATTCCGACGATTCCAAAAGCTACTTTATACCGGCATATCAAATTTCTACATGACAACGGCATTATTGTGGTGGA
Source organism: Gracilibacillus sp. (assembly GCA_029268495.1). Taxonomy (GTDB): domain Bacteria; phylum Bacillota; class Bacilli; order Bacillales; family Amphibacillaceae; genus Gracilibacillus; species Gracilibacillus marinus. Next base: position 2,373 of record JAJUGF010000169.1, on the reverse strand, counting down.
TGAAGAGATACAGAAAAGGGGGACGGTAGAGAAAGTGTATAAATTAGAAATGGATGCTAGTAGGCTTTCACAAAAAGAAATTGAGAATTTTACTAAAGAAGAACATCTAGACTTATTTACACATTTCATCTCAGGAGTAGTAAATGATTATGGTAATTATTTGAATAAAGACAACATTGACTTATACAGAGATGGTGTAGGCTATAGTCAAGCAATCCTATATTTATCTGATGAAGAATTTCTAGAAATGAGTACGCAATTAAGAGATTTATTCATGAAATATCAAATAAATGAACCAACATCAGAAAGAAAAAAACGCAAATTCACAACAATTATTATGCCAGATGAGCAGAAAGAGTAATGCAACAAATTAAAAAAAAGAGGAGTGAGTGAAAATGGCATTAGAAATAGCAAAATTAACTGAAATGCTACCAATTATTGCACCAATTCTTATTATCCAATTTATACTGATGATTGTCGCTATTATTTCTTTAGTAAAAACAGAAGCAACAAATGGTCCGAAATGGTTATGGGCGATTATTATTGTAGTCGTAAACATTATCGGTCCTGTACTTTACTTTATTATCGGTAGGAGGCAAGAATAAATGACTGTCGTAACTGTTCAACAATTATCTAAAAAATTTAAGACAACAGAAGTCGTGAAAGATATAACTTTTCAATTAGAAAAAAACAGATGTGTTGCACTTTTAGGCCCAAATGGTGCAGGAAAAACAACGACATTACGTATGTTATCTGGTTTATTAAAACAAACAAAAGGGACCATTCAGTTTGAGAATCAAAATGGAAAAGATATGCGCTATTATATTGGTTATTTGCCACAATATCCTGTTTTTCATTCATGGATGACAGGTAAAGAATTTCTCGTATATGTTGGGAAATTAGCTTATTTAACAAGTCAAGAAGCGGCAAAAAGAGCAGATGAATTACTAAAAAAAGTCGATATTTATGAGGCGAGAAATAAAAAAGTAGCAAGTTATTCTGGTGGTATGAAACAACGATTAGGAATCGCCCAAGCAATGATTCATCAACCTAAACTGTTAATATTGGATGAACCTGTTTCTGCGCTTGATCCTATTGGGCGTCGTGAAGTATTAACATTAATGGAAGAACTAAAAAAACAAACAACCATCCTTTTTTCAACACATATCCTAAATGACGCTGAAGAAGTTAGTGATGATTTATTAGTGATGCATAAGGGTGAATTAGTCGAAGCAGGCTCGATAGAAGCACTCCGAAATAAGCACCAAAATGCAAAATTTGAATTAGAAATTGTCGGAGATATACATGACTATATCGATACAATCAGAGAGAGTGAATTTGTGGATACAATTGAACAAATGAAAAATACGCTCCATATCTATGTGCACAATGTAGAAAATGCAAGACAGGATATTTTGTCAAAAGCAGTAGCAAAAAAATGGCCTGTGACAAAGTTTGAATTAAGTAGAACATCCTTGGAAGATATGTTTATGAAGGTGGTGACAAAGTAATGCAATGGATTACTATATTTCAAAAAGAGTTGTTAGAAGATTGGCGTAATTATAAATGGATTTGGGTACCACTTGTTTTTATCATTTTATGTATTATGGATCCACTTAGCACGTATTACTTACCGCAAATTCTTGATGCTGTGGGAGGATTACCTGAAGGCACATTGTTAGAAATTCCTGAAACATTACCCGAAGATGCAATCATGATGAGTCTTGCCCAACTAAGTATGATAGGAGTAACCATTGTTGCAGCGGTTTCTATGGGAGTGATTGCAGGAGAACGCAAAAGTGGTGTTGCCGAAATGATTCTTGTGAAGCCTGTACATTATTTTTCATATATTACAGCAAAATGGGCTGCTAAAGCATTATTAATTCTTGCGAGTTTTTTGATTGGGATGCTTGCAAGCTGGTATTATGTCAATTTACTATTTGGTGAAATTGATTTCCAACAATTTATACAAACAGTGTTCTTTTATTTTATATGGTTACTATTTGTATTAACGTTGACTACCTTCTTTAATACATTAGTGAAGTCACCAGGACTTGTACTTTCATTTACATTAATCACACTACTTTGTATGTCAATATTTAATCAAATTTTTTCACACACATTCACATGGTTTCCGAATACAATCAGTCGATATATCCTTCAAATGCTTCACGAAGGAGCGATTCCAAGTGAACTGTGGGGTGCAACAATTGTTACATTAGTCCTATCATTAGTGATTTTAATTTCTTCCAATTATATTTTTAAAACAAAAGAAATGGCGGATTAATGAATAAAAAGCAACTATCATAGCGGTAGTTGCTTTTTCTCTTCACTCCAGTCACTACGTTTCTAAACGGGCGTTTCCGCTTTTGT
>JAJUGF010000168.1 GCA_029268495.1 Gracilibacillus sp. | reverse complement strand
TTTAAATAAGGACATATTACAGTGCATACCTGAACCATTCACTCCAAATAGTGGCTTCGGCATAAATGTTGCATGTAAACCATGTTTACGCGCAATTGTTTTAACAACTAATTTAAATGTTTGAATATCATCCGCATGTTTAACAGCATCTGAATATTTGAAATCAATTTCATGTTGACCAGGTGCTACTTCGTGGTGTGAAGCTTCAATTTCAAAGCCCATTTCCTCTAGCTCTAAAACGATATCACGACGACAATTTTCACCTAAATCTGTTGGTGCAAGGTCAAAGTATCCACCTTTATCATTTAATTCTAAAGTCGGTTCACCTTGCTCATCTAATTTAAATAAGAAAAATTCTGGTTCTGTTCCAATATTAAATGCAGTAAAGCCTAGTTCTTCTGCTTTTTTCAAGTTTCTTTTTAAGTTATAACGTGGGCAACCTTCAAAAGGAGTACCATCTACATTATAAATATCACAGATAAATCGAGCTACTCTTCCTTTTTCAGATGTCCAAGGGAACACAACGAATGTGCTTAAATCAGGGTATAATTTCATATCAGATTCTTCAATACGCACAAAACCTTCGATTGAAGAGCCATCAAATACCATTTGATTGTCTAATGCTTTATTAATTTGACTTACAGGTATTTCCACATTTTTAATTGTTCCTAATAAGTCTGTAAACTGTAATCGAATAAATTTAACATTTTCTTCAGCAATCTTCTTTTTGATTTCTTCTTTAGAAATTCCCATTTAATAAAACTCTCCTTTATTATTTAATGGAAGAATCGTGATAATTCTCCCTGTCTTAACGAAGTTTTCCCTAATCTTCCTGCATCAAACAATTCTTTTTGAAGCATTCGACGTAACTCTTTTTCAGTTAATTCTGGTGTTTCCTCTGATTCGACAGTTTTAGGCATCTCTTTCATTTGAAAGACTTGCTTAATTCCAGCTAGGTTAATTCCTTTTTCAATCAATTCCTTAACCTCTAATAATCTGTCCACATCATTAAATGAAAATAGGCGCTGATTCCCCTCAGTTCTGGAAGGATGTATCAATTGATGCTGTTCATAATAACGGATTTGTCTAGCCGTTAAACCTGTTAACTGCTTTACAATACCAATGGAAAATAAGGGCATCGAACGTCTATCCAATCCGCTCACATCTTCACCTCTTTCAAATAGAAATATGTATCAATACATACATTATAACGGCATCGCAACAAATGTGTCAAGATATGTTAGGAAAACTAACATCATTTTTATCTTAACTTTTTATTCAACTTTTGGACTGCTTGTATAATAGCTATTTTTACATGAGCATAGGTTAATCCACCTTGAACAAATGCAGTATAAGGCGCTCGTATCGGACCATCAGCTGTTAATTCAAGACTTCCTCCCTGCATAAATGTCCCTGCGGCCATAATTACATCATCATCATAACCTGGCATTGGCGCTGGATATGGTGTTACATGTGCATTGATAGGTGAAGAAGATTGAATCACTTGGCAAAATGCAATCATCTCCTCACGATTGTTAAATGTAACTGATTGTATTAAATCCGTACGAATCTCATTATAATTTGGTGTTGTTTGAAATCCGATGGAGTTTAAGTAATAAGATGTAAAAACAGCTCCTCTCACAGCTTCACTTACGACATGTGGAGATAAAAATAGCCCTTGGTACATTTCTTGTAACATTCCTAAGCTTGCTCCGATTTCTTTCCCGACTCCAGGTGCTGTGAGTCGATTTGCAGCTTGTTTAATAAGTTGGGCTTTCCCTACAACATAGCCCCCTGTTCGCACAATACCACCACCAGGATTTTTTATTAGAGATCCTGCTATAATGTCTGCACCAATTTCGATTGGCTCTTTTCTTTCTACAAATTCTCCATAACAATTATCAACAAAAATAACGATATTAGGATATATTTGCTTTATTTCTGTAATTACCTGTTCCATATTATTTATTGTGATAGAAGGTCTATTATCATAACCTTTCGAACGTTGAATCGCAATCATCTTCGTCTTAGAAGTAATTTGTTCATAGACCTTTTCCATATCAATTGTGTTATTGTTCAATTCTACAAATTTAGACTGAATGCCAAAATCATGTAGTGAGCCATTATTATCATTGTTTGAAAAAATAACACTATGTAATGTATCATATGGTTTCCCAGTTATATAAAGTAGTTCATCACCTGGACGCAAAACCCCAAATAAGGCAAGGCTAATTGCATGTGTACCTGACGAAATTTGAGGGCGTACTAATGCATCTTCTGCTTTAAATATGGTTGCATAAACTGCTTCTAATTTATCTCTTCCAAAATCATCATATCCATAGCCTGTCGTAGGATTGAAATCACTATCACTTACTTGATGCTTTCTAAATGCCTCTAATACCTTATGTTGGTTGAATAATTCTATATTATCTATCGCTTTTATTTGATGCTTTATTTTACTTTCTACTTGCTCGACAATTTGTTCAAACTCCACGGTGTACTTACTCCTTTATTTCTTTCATTATTGGATGATTTTTGTTTACGAAACCTTGTACTTTGTAACTAAATGCTTCTTCCACATATTCTTCTTTTGTCACCAATGTGACGTTTTGTAATCTAGATAATAAATTTCCGTTATTTTCTTCCACGAAAATAGAATAAGGAAGCCAAATGTCTTGAATTCGTTCTTCAATACTTACTTTTATTTTATCTAAATCCTTTTCCTCAAATGCACTAACTAATAAACTTGGTTGGGAATTAGCAAAAAAGTTTTCTTCGTTGATTAAATCTTTTTTGTTATAAATGGTAATTAACGGAATTTCATTAGCATCTAATTCTTCTAATAATTGTAGTACAGCCTTCTCATGATCTTCCTTATCCGGTGCATTTACATCGATTACATGTAGAATTAAATCTGCTTCTTTTACTTCTTCTAATGTAGATCGAAATGCTGCAATTAATGCTGTAGGTAAATCTTGAATAAATCCAACTGTATCTGTGATTGCAACATTTAACCCACTTTTTAGTCGCATCTTTCTAGTTAATGGATCTAGAGTTGCGAACAATTTATCTTCTTGTAAAGAATCACTACTTGTTAATTTGTTAAAAAGTGTCGATTTCCCTGCATTTGTATATCCGACAATAGCAATTTGAAATAATTTATTTCTTTTTCGATTTAGTCGATATTGTGCTCTTTGATTCACCACAACATCTAGTCTTGCTTTTAATTCATCCATTCGTTTTTGAATATGTCGTCTATCTGTTTCTAATTTTGTTTCCCCAGGACCACGAGTACCTATCCCACCACCTAATCTAGACAAATTAGCACCTTGGCCATGTAATCTTGGTAACATATATGCATATTGAGCTAATTCTACTTGTAGCTTACCTTCTTTTGTTCTTGCTCTACTTGCAAATATATCAAGAATCAATTGACTACGATCAATAACTTTCACATCTAGAATTTCTGTTATATTTCTAATTTGACTACCTGAAAGTTCATCATTAATGATGACAACATCGATTTCATCTGTTTCACATAGTTCTTTAATTTCTTCTAATTTTCCTTCACCTACATATGTAGCACGATGTGGACTTTTTCGATTTTGGGTAATGAGATGCATTACTTCACCATCTGCTGTTTTAGTTAATGATTTTAATTCTTCTACTGAATAAACAAACCGTTCACTCATTGTTTGCTCTGTATTTACAGCAATGATTATTACTTTTTCGATATCAATCACCTTCTTTTTTCTCATAGTATTTACTTAATCTCTTTACATATTTCATTTGTTTCCTAATAAAAATTAGCGCTATTAGATGATAATAGCGCTAATTTTCTATTCTTTATCTAAATTTACATTTTTAGCTGGAACAAATGTCGAAATGGCATGTTTGAATATTAATTGTTGTTTTCCTTCTACTTCTAGTAAAACAGTAAAATTATCAAACGCTTTTACAATTCCTCGTAATTGAAAACCATTTGTTAAAAAGATAGTTACTGGAACTCGTTCTTTTCGTAATTGATTTAAGTATTGATCTTGAATATTTACAGATTGTGACATCCTATTTCCTCCTCATTTTTTCTCTATGTTACTTATTCTATTTTTTTCTTAAGAATCCTTCTAAATCAAGTAAAATATTTTGAAAAACTTTGTCTTTTGTTTCTAAGGTAATAGCATACCATTCCACATTCATTTTATTTCTAAACCAAGTATACTGTCTTTTTGCAAAACGTCTGGAATTTCTTTTTAAAAGTTCTATCGATGTTTCTAACTTTTCTTCACCTTGTACATATGGAATCAATTCTTTGTAACCAATCCCTTTCATACTTTGACAATCTAAATAGTCTTTTTCTACCATATATTGTACTTCATTTAGTAAACCTTTAGCAATCATTTCATCTACTCTTTTGTTAATTCTATTATATAGTACAGATCTCTCCATGTCTAAACCAATTATTTTAGAGTCATATATCGAATTGGTTGACTGTATACTTTGCTCTGTCATCGTTACGCCGGTTCGGTCATATACTTCTAATGCTCTTATTACTCTTCTTTCATTATTTGGATGTATTTTTTTTGCTTGCTCTGGATCGATTTGTTGTAAGCGACCGTAAACATAATCGATTCCATGTGTATTAATATCATCAATAATTTTTTGTTCATATTGATTGTCTCTTGCTTCATTCGAAAATTGATAGTTGTATAGAACAGATTGTATATATAGACCGGTACCTCCAGCAATGATTACATTTTTGCCTCGACTATGAATATCTTCAATGCATTTTCTAACTCTAATTTGAAAATCTGCAACGGAAAAAGATTCATATGGTTCAAGGATATCTATCATATGATGCGTAATTCCGTTCATCTCTTCTTTTGTTACTTTTGCAGTTCCAATATCTAATTTCTTGTATACTTGCATCGAATCTCCACTTATCACTTCACCATTAAACTTTTTCGCTATTTCAATACTTAAAGCTGTCTTTCCGACTGCTGTTGGCCCTACTATCACGATTATCTTTGGTTTCATTCTACATTCCTTTCAAGCAACATTGCGCTTTGTTGCTACATTACCCGTTTAAACATTTTTTCCATCTCGTATTTCGTAAACTTGATAATAATTGGTCTGCCGTGAGGACAAGTAAATGGTTCTTCACATGTACGTAAATCATCAAGTAAACGTTGCATGTCTTGTGTTGTTAAATAATGATTTGCTTTAATAGATTTTTTACATGACATTAAAATAGCTGTTTCTTCTCTCAACTTATGAATATTTATCTGCTGTTCTTTAATTAGTTGGTCTACAATATCTCTAATAACCTCAGATTCGCAACCTTTAGGAAACCATGTCGGATGTGCTCTGACGATATACGTATTCTGGCCAAAATTCTCAAAAAATAGACCTACAGCTTTTAAATCGCGCTGATGTTGTTCAATATATAATGATTCTTGATGAGTAAATTCAAATGTTAAAGGCACTAATAGGTTTTGTAATTCACTCTCTACGTCTCCTATTTTATCCTTATAAAATTCGTATTTAATACGTTCTTGAGCAGCATGCTGATCAACAATAAACAATCCTTCTTCATTCTGCGCAATAATATATGTGCCATGATGCTGACCAATTGG
>JAJUGF010000167.1 GCA_029268495.1 Gracilibacillus sp. | reverse complement strand
CATCTTATTCATAGAATCTGTTAATACAATCCCTACTTCACTAGAATTAATTAATGTATCTTGCAAATCTAATGTGGTTTTCATCAATTTATAATAAAATATGAGAAAAAATACAACAAAGAACAAGGTAAATGTAGTGATAATAACAATCCATTTAAACACATCGATGTCTACTAAATTAGATGTATTGATTATATCTTCCTCACTATAATCGAAATGAGCTGCAGCCATTCCAGTATAATTCATACTAGAGATGGCAATTGCCATGATGATAGAAAAACTAACTTTTCGATATTTAGAAAATGTTTGTGTTTTACCTGGTAATACAAATCCAATAAGAAGTGCTGCCATTGATGCAATGATGGCAATAATTACAGATAAAAATACAAGCATATCGTCATACGTAATCTCTACACCTTGAATTGCAGTCATTCCAACATAGTGCATAAGTCCAATCCCAATCCCCATTAGCGAACCAGAAAGAATAAATGTAACAGTATTTCTTTGTAAATATGTAATAAAATAATAACCAATCACACACGCTATTATCGCGAATATTATTGATAAGGTCACATACCAAATATCATAATATACTTTTGTCTCAAATTGATAAGAAATCATTGCAATAAAATGCATCGACCAAATGCCTATACCTAGTGATAAACCACCTAGTAATAACCATACACGCTTTACTCTTCCATTGGAGTCATCTATTTGTCTTGCTAATTCAATCGATGCATATGATGCAATTGCTGCGATAATAAAGGAAAGAATAACATAAATAAAATTGTGATTTGTATGTAAGAAATGTAACAAGATTTTTCCATCCTTAGTTGTGTATTTTATGATTGTTCAAAAAGTTAATTTATTTACATGACATCCTACCTATATATTTAATCACATATTGTCATATTTTGATAGTTAAAAACTTGTAAAGTGGATTAAAAAATTCACATTGTCACTTTATTTATGAATATCCTCTTTTTATAAAACAATGATGATGACTACTTTGAAATATCTTATTCAAGTACTGCTCCACCATGATAAAAACTTAATTTCACCACAATACCTTCAGATGTCGGAAGTGGGTCTAGAGTACCAATGAAGGTTTCATCATTTAGCCAATCATATTTGCCTATTGCAACAAGAAATGTTGGCTTTGTTATGATACGTTCTCCATTTGGTTTGATTGTCCCTTCATTCGTGACAGATATGAGAACACCATCATCTGTTTCGATGGTGTATTTGGCAAATACTTCTGCTACACCATCTTCCCTAGTCATATTCCAGTCTGCTCCACCAGGTATTACTTTCCCCTTCAATCTAGGCCCTTCAAATGTCCCACCAATGATTGGAATTACTCTTAGATAGCCTTTTGGAGTTTCTCCAACTTCGAGTGGTTCTGCACATTTCACCGTGACTTCCATTACTTTGTTATTCAATGTACTTAGCACATCCTTTTTCCTTTTTTTGAAGTATGTTTTATGTAAAATCAGTTATTTGTTCGTTGTAGCAAACAATTCTTTTCTTGTTCTTAAATATACAGTTATTTTCTCACGAAACATCATTTAGAGCGAGCATTTACTCGTTCGAAACTTAAATTAGTCCATACAAATAGTCTGAACAACCAATTTTGTCGTTCAGACTATTTACTCATTTCTTATATTTTTAACATTTTATAACTTCCATGTTGATACAACTAGATTTCCATTAAACTCTACAACATGATTATCCGCATCTGGAAACATTCTCATTGAAAAGACAACTTCACCGTTGTTAATAAACAATTCAAGAGATGATTGATCGATAAAGACATGAAAATCATCCACCTGATTTTTTACTGTACCATAGCGAAATTCAATTTCTCCATTCTTAAGTGTATTTCTACTTACTGTGATTTTTTGACTTTTAGCTGAATAAACAATCGTAATTATACCAAATATAGAAATGGTAAAATCAGCATTGTTTTGATTAGAAGCACAAATTTCTGCTGTTCGCGGTAGAGAAAACCGATATTTATGGGCTATTATTTCATTATCTAACAATTTTTCTTTTCGCAATAATTGCATTTCCGCAACAGGCTGCTGATATATTTGCTCGCCTTTAAGAACTAACTCTCTCGGTATTGTTAACTGATGAATCCATTTATTTTGATGTGTTGGATGGTATTGCTCATCATCATCTGCCATACCCATCCAACCAAATAGTAATCTTCGCCCTTTTTCATCTAATGTAGTTTGCGGTGCATAAAAATCAAATCCTTTGTCTAGCTCAATAAAGGAGTCTAATTGGAGTGTCTTATCTTCCTGCCACTTTCCAAAAGCATAGCCTGATTGAAATGTGTTCATATTTTTTTCCCCATCTTGTTCTAAACCTTGAGGTGAAAAGATAAGAACATCTCTACTATCTAATTGAAAATAATCTGGACACTCCCACATATAGCCGTAACCACCTGCTATTTCATTAACAAACTCCCAATTCAACAAATCATTCGATTGATATAAAACAACACACCCTATTTCGTCTTGTCTCTGTGCTCCTAATACTAAGTAGAACATTTCTCCAGATTGCCACACTTTTGGATCACGAAAATGTGCAGTATATCCTTCAGGTACAGATATGACGGCTCCTAGCTTCTCAAAATGTATACCATCTTCTGATACAGCTATACATTGGTATGCCTCACGCTTCCCATCTTTTTTTACATTACCAGTGTAAAACAAATAGAGTTTATTATTGTATGCTATTGCGCTTCCAGAATAGCAGCCATCTTTGTCATACACTTCTGTTGGAAGTAATGCAGGTTGTTCTTCTTTCCAATCTACTAGATTAGTCGACGTGACATGCCCCCATAATTTTGCGCCATGCCCCGTATGAAATGGCATCCATTGATAAAATAAATGATAGACGCCATTCCATTGAATCCACCCATTTGGATCATTAATTAAACCAACTGGAGCTGCAATATGATAGCTTGGATAATACATATCTTGTTTTACTATTTCACGATTAGTACTTACTACTTTTTCTAGTTGTTTTTTTAATTGTCCCTCATTAAATATTTCCAAAAACTCACCTACATTCCTTTATTACTTTTCTTCTTTATCTTTATATCCGAAGAAATACGTTAATAGAAAGGCGATAGCAATTGCAACAATGTTAACAAGTAAATATAACGGTAATTGACTATTCAAGTATAGTAATGTACCCGGAATAACAGTAATTGCCATACCTGTTGCTTTTAATTGGAAGATTGCTCCTAAGAAACCTCCAACACCTCCACCAATTAAACCAAAAATAAACGGTTTTCCGTGACGTAAATTAACACCGAAAATTGCTGGTTCTGTAATACCTAAAAACGCAGATAAAGAAGAAGGATACGCTAAAGCTTTCATTTTTTTCAGTTTTGATTTTACACCAACTGCTAAAGCCGCTCCTCCTTGTGCTGCTATAGAAGCAGTAACAATTGGATTATATGGATTGTAGCCTAAATTCTCTAATAATTGTATTTCTAAAAAGTTAAAGATATGATGTACACCTGTGATAACAATAATTTGATTAAAGAATCCAATAATTAATCCACTTAGCCCTAATGGCATTTCCAACAAATATTTTGTACCTTCAAAAATCCAATTTTCTACTACATGTAAAATCGGTCCTAATGCAAATAATGACAAAATAATCATAATAAGCAAGACAATAAATGGTGTCACAATAAGGTCTAGTGCTTCTGGTACACGTTTACGGAAGAAACGCTCAATTTTGGCACCAACTAAACCTGCAATAAATGCTGGTAAAACAGATCCTTGATACCCAATTACAGGAATAAAGTCTAGAAAATATATTGGACTAGCATCACCACTAGCTACTGCCCAAGCATTAGGCAATGATGGTGAAACAAGCATTAATCCAAGTACAAGTCCAATAATCGGTGTTCCTCCAAATACACGGAATGTTGACCATGCAACAAGTGCTGGTAAAAAGACGAATGCAGTATCTGTCAGTACTTCTGTGAACAATAAGAAGTTTGCTGAAATATCATCAGGAGTAAGACCAAAAATCGCTAATATTTGTTCTTGTGTAATAAGTCCTCTTAATCCCATAAATAATCCTGTTGCTACCAAGACAGGAATGATAGGAACAAATACATCACCAAATGTTCTTATTGCACGTTGGAAGCTATTCCCTTGTTTTTTTGCTTCTTCTTTTAGCTCTGATTTAGATGAACCAGTGATACCTAGTGCTTCAGTTTCTTCATAGATTCGATTAACAGTACCAGTCCCAAAAATCACTTGATATTGGCCAGAGTTAAAAAATGCTCCTTTTACTTTGTCTAGTTCTTCTACACGCTCTTCATCAATTTTCTCGCGATCATTAACGATAATTCTCAAGCGTGTCGCACAATGAGCAATCGAATGAATATTTTCTTTGCCACCGACTGCCTCTAATAATTGTTCAGCAATTTCTCGATTAGTTGCCATTTTATTATCCTCCTCTTGTGGTATCGATTCCACATATAAGCAAGAGAATTGTTTCATTTCCCCATTCCCAAACTAAAAAATGAAATCGTTCCCATACAGAATTTAAATAATATGAACAGGATGGAATCGATTCCATCACGTTCATATTTGTACTATACACTATTTCTTTTTAGAAGTCTATATGTGTGCACCAATTTTTCATTAACTTTTTCTCCAGATATAAGTTGCATAATTAATGTTGCCGCTTTTTCACCTGCTTGTTCATTTAAAAAATCAACAGTTGTTAAGGATGGATCTATATATTCAGCAAGTGAAGAAGCACCTGTTGTAGCGATGGCAAACTGCTCAGGTATCACAATATTTTTTTCTTTTAAGAATTTCACTGCACCTACCGCCATACGATCTGTTACGACAAAAACACTATCAATCTCTTCCGAATCCTTCCATATCCGTTGCATTGCATTATAACCGGATTGAATGGAAAAATCCCCTATTTGTACGTGTTTTTTATCTAACATTAGTTGATGTTTCATTAATGTATCAACATACGCTTTTTTTCTTACGATTCCAACAGCTGGATCTGATTCTGGTACGCCTATAAAGCCAATTTTGCGCCTACCCTTTTCAATCATATATTCTATCGCTTCACATGTTGCTTCATAATCAGGATATACGATACAAGGAATTTCATCAAATTCCTGTCCAACTACAATAACTGGTATTCTTAATCTCTTAATCGCTTCTGCCATTTTATCATCTGTGTTTGTACCTAATACTATAATGCCATCTACATTTCTTGATTGTAATAATGCTAAATAGCGCAATTCTTTTTCTTTGTCCAAACCAGTATCCGCTAGTAATGGTTGATAATCATATTTTTCCAATTCTCTATTGATACCGCTCATTACACGACTAGCTGTTTCTGTGCTAATTTTAGGTAAAATAACTCCAATTACAGAAGTTTTATTTGTTCTTAAGGATTTAGCAGATTGACTTGGCATATATCCTGTCTCTTCAATCACTGCTTTAATGTTTTCTTTAGCCTCTTCACTGACATAACCACTTTTATTCAAAAAGCGAGATACTGTAGATCTAGAAACTCCTGCTAATTTTGCAATATCATTAATCGTAGTCATGATAACAATGTTCTCCTTTTACTAATAAACTAATCTTCTCCAACATTTTTATTTCCCAAAAAAATCCGCTCACT
>JAJUGF010000166.1 GCA_029268495.1 Gracilibacillus sp. | reverse complement strand
CATGAGGTTTAGTCGCACTTGTACTGGTGAGTATAAGTCATCATCGGTTCGTACCTCACCGTGATTCCTTTATTTCTGTTGATTCCCTCCACTCGCTACGTTTCTAAACGGGTGTTTCCGCTTTTGTTCCATCCAGCTCCAACACCCAGAAACTAGGCGACTTCACGAATCAACCTTCAATAAGTCATCATCGGTTCGTACCTCACCGTGATTCCTTTATTTCTGTTGATTCCCTCCACTCGCTACGTTTCTAAACGGGTGTTTCCGCTTTTGTTCTTACCATAGTAAAAATGGATGTTCGTCTAAATACATTTGGGAAATATCCATAAATAAAAATAGATTATCTTCCATTGGATACGAGAATGTACGGATTATCTCACCTGTTTCGATATCACTATATACATCTGACAAAATACCTTTTTTTGCTTCATTCATTTGAATTACATTTTCAATAAAATATGGTCGCCAGCTCCAATTCTTCCCTCTTGCTTCTTCATCAATTCTTAAGGAACCTTCAGATAATTCTATATTTGCTGTTCTTTGAAATCCTTCTCCATCTGTCACATATAATCGAAAACTAATATCTTGCAATTCATTCGCTAAAGCTTCGATTTTATCATCTAGTTGTTTTATCTTTTTCAATGTCGACATGAGTTGATGGAATCGTTCATTTAAATTACTCGTTAATTGATATGTTGCTAAAATATTTGATCGTTCAATTGCAATAAATTGACTGATGTCATGACGAAATCTGTCTTTCCAAATGTCTGGGTCAACAAAATGAGCTTCTGGTGGACTAAAAAAATCACCTTGATAATAACGACCATTCTTGCGCCATGCATAATGAAATTGATAGTTTGAATTAATCCCATCAAACATTAACTCTGCGCCAACTTTTCGTGCTAATAATGACATCGAGTAAATAATATTTTGATAATTTTCTAAATATGATTGATTCTGTAGTGGCGTTACATTAATCTTGATAATATCTGGTTCTAATAAACTAATACGATCTAAATTATTTGTTATTTTTAACACATCATTAATAGCAATTTTCACACCAAATGTCTTTAAATATTTTAAAGAATTAGCCAAAGAACTAATATCTTCTACATCATCTTGTTCCACAATCTCTACAACTAACTTTTTCAGGTCTAATCCTATTTCTTCATACGCTACTATTTCTTGTATAAAGTCATTTTCGCCTGATTTCAACAAATAATCTTCATGAACAATTAGATGCAAAGCTGTACTCATATCTGTACATATAAATTTTTCGATTGCTGCTTTATGTAAATGGCGATCCATATCAATTTTAAACTCTTCAGGTACAGATGTATCTAAAAAGAAATCTGCTAATCTTTCCATTCCTTTGTCTGTTTCCATATAGCCTAATACTTGATACCCTGTAACCATATGACTATCCGCACTAAAAATCGCCTGAAAATATGGTTTTGCATCTTCCATGTGTAACATAATATCTAACGGATCCATCTGTAACACCCCACTTAAACATCCTTTCTTTTATTATACGAATTCCACAGTAGAAAGCGAATATTTGCTACTATTTGATCCACATATGTGTAGAAAGGAAAACCTGAATTCCCAATCGAATTCAGGCTATTCATTCTATTAAAATTTTGCTTGATATCTATCTAATTCCCAACCTGTTACTGCGATTCTATAACTATTCCACTCTGCCTTTTTAAGTGATAGATATTCTTGTAGTGCGAATTCGCCTAATACTTTCTTTCCGATTTCTCCACTCTCTAAAGCTTGAATTGATTCACCTAATGTTGTCGGCAGATTACTGATACCTCGTTCTTCTCGCTCTATTTCTGTCATGCTGAAGATATCATCGATAATCTCTTCTGGTACTGCTAAATTACTCTCTACACCATCGATTCCTGCTTGAGCGATAGCAGCAAATGCGTAGTATGGATTTGCTGATGGATCAGGACATCTAATCTCTACACGCGTTCCTGCTCCACGTGTTGCAGGAATCCGAACTAATGCAGATCTATTCGAAGCAGACCAAGCAATATAACATGGCGCTTCATATCCTGGAACTAAGCGCTTATAGGAATTCACTAAAGGATTTGTTAATGCAGCAAATGATGGCACATGTTTCAGTAACCCTGCAATAAACTGATATGCTGTTTCTGATAATTGACGAGAATCCGTTTCATCATAAAAAGCATTTTTTCCCTCTTCATTTTGAAATAATGACATATTTACATGCATTCCATTCCCATTCTCACCGAAAATTGGTTTAGGCATAAATGTCGCACGTAGTCCGAATTGTTGGGCAACTGTTTTTACTACCCATTTAAATGTTGTTGCATTATCTGCTGTTGTTAATGCATCATCGTATTTAAAATTGATTTCATGCTGACCAACAGCTACTTCATGATGAGATGCCTCAATAGTAAATCCCATTTTTTTCAATGTTCGATATATTTCTAGACGAACTTTCTCTCCTAAATCGTATGGCGCTGGCTCAAAATAACCACCTACATCTGCAACTTGATTTGTCGGATTCCCTTTATCGTCTGCTTCAAACAAGAAAAATTCTAATTCTGGTCCAACATTAATGGAAAAACCTTTTTCACTTGCTTCGTCTACTGTTTTTTTCAAAATATTACGAGGATCTCCTTCAAATAATGTTCCATCCGGATTGATTACACTACACAAAAAGCGTCCCTCTGAATAGTCTTCTGTTTCTGTCCATGGTAATACTGCAAATGTATTTAAATCAGGTAATAAATATAAATCTGATTTATTAATTGGTGAAAAACCTGTGATGGAAGAACCATCAAACATCGTCTTCCCTTCTGCAACATCCTCTAATTGCTCTGTTGTTACAGTTACTTGTTTTAAAGTGCCTTCAATATCTACAAATTGTAAATGTAATAAGTCCACATGTTTTTGTTTGATTGTTTCTTTAATACTTGCTAATGTTGTCAAAGTCTCCACAGTTTTTTGAGGTGCTAGAGTTGCCATAAAAATCATATCCCCTTTGCATATGTTAATTTTTTTAACATCTTTTGTTATTTCATATCGTACTCTTTTCCATTGTTGTCCGTCATGACTTTTGTCAGATTATCTAACAAAGTTTTTGTTCATACATAAAAAATCACATTGTTTCAAAAAATAAACAATGTGATTTGTTTCAGTTATTTCAAGATATCTTTTAATTTTTCCCACTCTTCTTTGCTTAATGTAACACCTTTACCCATTTTATCATGTTCTTTTGACCAATCTCTAATATCATATTTCGGTTCACGATCGTTCCAACTAATAAGATTGACTTCTTTCTGCCAACCTTTAGTTGATTCAGATAATACAGCAATGTGTTCGACGATATCATATTTCAATCCTGCCATGATTTCACCTCAAATTATTTGTATATACTCTTTTTATCATGAACCCCTTTCACTCGCAACTAATTATGCTTTTGATTTTGACAAAGTTACTTTAATATACTCTAAAAACTCTTCTGCTTTGTGAATAGGTGCTTTTGACATGAAACTTACGATTATAAATATGCTTGTTGATAATAAAAGTCCCCATATACCAGACTTCAGTCCAAATGGAACAAGCTTGAAGAATTCTAGTAAAATCACGACAATACTACTAACCGACACACTTAATATAACGGCAATTGCACTTCCTTTTTTCCAAAAGAATGCACCAATAATCGCTGGAACAGATACGATTAATCCAGCAGATGATGCAACAGAAAGCACTGCAATTAGATCTAATTGTAATTGAGCAAATAAAAATGCTAAGATTGCAATAATTGGAATGACTAACTTACCAATGGTTAATTGTTTTTTGTCTGTAGATTGCTTCGTCAAATTCCCTACTACATCACGTGAGAACATAGAAGCTAATGTTAACAAGATTGAATCAATTGTTGAAATCGCTGCTGCCATTATTCCTACCATTACAATTACACCTAAGATCGGTGGTACTAGATCAGATGACAATAACATTGGTGTAGCTAAATCCGCATTCTCTAAATCCGGATATAAAATCGATGCAGAAAAACCCCACACAACAGATACAATCGTATAAATGAAACCAAAAATTAAAAATCCCATAAGCATATGACGTAAACTTTTCAGTGATTCTGGCATATACAATCGTTGACTTACTTGTGGATTAGATATACTGAAAAAGAACCATGGTATCGTTAATCCTAAAAATGTCCAAAAATTAAAGAAGCCATTACCAGGCACTGTTAATGATTCAGGTTGATTGGATTGTAACTGATCAAAGAAACCTGTTAGTCCACCAAGTCCGTTAATAATTAGTATGACAACAATAATAGACGTTACAATCATGATTAATGCTTGTAACGAATCTGTCCATGCAACAGAACGAATTCCAGCAATAAATGTGAATAATAAAGCTAATAATGTTGCAATTATTACACCTGTAGTATAGCTTATCGCTCCACCTGTTACACCTTGTAATAAATAACCAATTCCTGTTAACTGAACAGCACTATACGGTATAAGGAATAAGCAACTAGATACCGCAATCACAATCGCCACTAATTTACTTTGATAACGATCTCCTAACATTTCTGATGGCGTAACATAACCATACTTTTTACCAACAACCCAAAATCTCGGACCGAATATCGCTACTAATGACACTCCCATAAAATAGATGATTTCAAAGCCATATGCACCAACACCGCCATTGTATGTCAGTCCAGCTAATCCAACTAACATAAATGCACTATATGTAGTAGCACTATAGCTTAATGCAGATACAAATCCATTTAATTTACGATCACCAAGGAAATACCCAACCATACTATTTTGCTTCCCATTCTTTGAAAGAAAAGCTAAGAGAATAGCAAATATAACATAAATGATAATCATTCCCCAAACTAATAATGGACTCATTGATCATCACCCCAATTTCTTGTCAGGAAATAATTGATTCCTATCACAATAAGTGCTAAAACTGTCCAAACTAAAAAACTACCATACCATTTTGCGACATTTGTAAAAACAGTGTATGGCAGAATGTAACCTAATAAAACAATAACAAGTAATAAAAGTCCCAACAAAATCTCTCTTTTATGCACAGTATTTTTCCCCACCTTTTTTTATATTCATGCATTTTATTATACACATTTAATTACATGTGTAAAGACACTTGCAAAAACAATAAAAAAGCAATTGCAGAATTAGTTCCACAATTGCCGATAAATCTATTTATCATTTTTCTTTTTATTCGGATCTTGTTCTTTTAATATTTCTAATGCGGAGCGCTTAGGCTTTCTTTTCCACCTCTTAATTTGAACTACCCGCCACTTAACGCTTCTGGCGTTTGAAGTGGGGGATTCCTAAGTACGGAAACCTATCGGCTTCTAATGGATTAGGCTATCTCCGCAGTTCCTGCGGTTAGAAGTCTTATCGCTTCATTTTTCAGATTGATACTTGCGTTAATATCTCTATCATGTGGAGTATTACAAGAAGGACATTCCCAATCACGTAGATTCAGATTTTTAACGTCTTTGTGTTGATGTCCACAAACGGAACAGAGTTGAGAACTGGCAAACGCTTTAGATACTGTAATCACTTGTTTACCGTACCATTTAGCTTTATATTCCAACATCGTTTTGAATTGCGACCAAGATGCTTCGCTGATGACTTTCGCTAGTTTTTTATTTTTTAACATGTGGGTTACTTGCAAGTTCTCCAT
>JAJUGF010000165.1 GCA_029268495.1 Gracilibacillus sp. | reverse complement strand
TTTATTTAAAGAACAATATTTACATTCTAAATTTTTTAATTATTCCCCAAACGTCCATTCCACTAAACTATCAATAGCAAAAGTTGGTTTTGTTTCGAGTGTTTGTACTTCTTCTTTTGTTGTCACACCAGTATGGACAAGTATGGAGTCAATTCCTGCATGAATCCCTGCCAAAATATCCGTATAATAATTATCGCCAATCATGACAGTCTCTTCTTTATTTGTACCTAATACTTCTAAAGCTTGTTCCACAATAATAGATTCAGGCTTACCAATAAATATAGGCTTTACTCCTGTTGTAACAGATAAGACCGAAATCAAAGACCCCGCTCCAGGTAAAAAGCCTCGTTCTGTCGGTAATGCTACATCCCCATTTGTTGCAATAAATGTCGCACCATTTCTTATATTCAACGCACCTTTTGTTAGTTTTTCGTAAGTAATGTCACGATCTAATCCCATTACAACATAATCTGCGTTGTCTTCTGCAAACGAGAATCCTGCTTCTTCTAACGCAAGATGTAGACCATCTTCTCCTATTGCATACACAGTCGCATTCGCTTTTAGATCTCGTATGTATTTCGCTGTAGCCATACTTGTTGTAAACACATGGTCTTCCGTACATGGTACTCCCATTTCTACTAATTTATTTGCTACGTCTTTCGGATGTTTTGTCGAATTATTTGTCAAAAATAAATAAGGTAAACCTTTCTGATCCAATTCTTTTACAAAATCAATTGCTTCTTCAATTTTTTCTGTTCCTTTATACATTGTTCCATCAAGATCAATTAAGAATCCGCGATAATTTTTCATATTTTCCTCCTAAATTTTTTGAAAATTCTATGTATTTTATTTGTCATTTTTTGAATAAATGATAGTATATATTTATGACAATTTCGTCATTGTGACTATTTATATGTTATCATGTATAATTATTAAAGAAAACATCTCTTATTTTGCCAAATAATTTATACTATATAATAATTAAAGTAGTATAAACGAAAGAAACACATCCATATATGTGTTTCATTTATGATTCTAGTATATCGTGACACATGTACGAAGAATCCGCTAGTTCACAAATTTTATATGAAGAAAGGTAGTTAAAGTAATATGACATCGAATACCCCGAAAGCTGTTATTGTTATTTTTGGCGCTACTGGCGACCTTGCAAATAGGAAATTGTATCCTTCCATTTACAGACTATATCGTAATGGGAAGCTGTCAGATAATTTTGCTGTAATTGGTGTAGCAAGACGACCACTTACAAATGAAGATTTTCGTGAGAATGTAAAGAAATCCATCAATGGGTTGGATGATCCGACAATTGATCCTGATGAATTTGCAAGTCATTTTCATTATAACCCATTCGACATCCAAGACTTAGAACATTATACAAAGTTAGAGCAATTAATTAATGAACTTGATGAGAAGCACGAAACAGAAGGCAATCGCTTATTCTACTTCTCAATGGCACCGAATTTCTTTGGTACGTTAGCTGCTAACTTAAAATCAGAAAGATTAACACAAACAAAAGGATGGACACGTTTAGTTATTGAAAAACCATTTGGTCATGATTATGAATCAGCTGAAAAATTAAATAACCAAATTCGTGAAGCATTTACAGAAGACCAAATTTATCGTATTGATCACTATTTAGGTAAAGAAATGGTTCAGAATATTGAAGTCATTCGATTTGCAAATGCACTATTCGAACCTTTATGGAACAATAAATATATTTCCAATATCCAAATTACTTCAAGTGAAGTATTAGGGGTAGAAGAACGTGGCCGCTATTATGACAGTGCTGGTGCTTTAAAAGACATGATGCAAAATCATATGCTACAAATGCTTGCACTTATTGCAATGGATCCACCAATTCGCTTAACTCCAGAAGAAATCCGTAGCGAAAAAGTAAAAGTATTGCGCGCACTTCGTGTATTGAATGAAGAAAATGTAGATAAATACTTCGTACGTGGCCAATATGATCGTGGTATTGTAAATGGTGAAGAATTACCTGCCTATCGTGAAGGTAATGGTGTTGATCCAGAATCCAATACAGATACGTTTGTCGCAGCTAAACTACTAATTGATAATTTCCGTTGGGCTGGTGTTCCATTCTACCTTCGTACAGGTAAACGTATGGAGAAGAAATCAACAGAGATTGTTGTGGAGTTTAAAGATTTACCAATGAATTTATATTATGGTGAGGAACATGAGACAAAATCAAATCTTCTCGTTATTCATGTGCAACCAGATGAAGGTATTACATTACATGTGAATGCGAAAAAAGGTGATTACAATACATCTTCTACACCAATCACATTAAGTTACGATAATAATTCTGGTGATAAGATGAATACACCTGAAGCTTACGAAACATTGTTACACGACTGTATGCGTGGTGACTCCACAAACTTCACTCACTGGGATGAGGTTGCTCTTTCTTGGAAGTTTACGGATGTTGTCGCAAATGCATGGTCTAATAAAAAAGCTGATTTCCCTAACTACGAATCAGGATCAAACGGACCTAAAGCAGCAGATGAATTACTAGAAAAAGATGGCTTTAAATGGTGGGACATTAAACCTGAATAATCAGTATTTGAATGTTAAAAAAGCAATCAATTTATTTTGATTGCTTTTTTATACTATAACAAGAGGAGGAAATACAATGAAATTTTATGATATTTCGATGGAGATTCATCCAAATATGCAAGTATGGGAGAACATGGATAGCAAAAAACCAGCTTTCGATACACGAACTTTTGACACAGTAACAGATACCAATATGCAATTAAACGCACATACAGGTACCCATATCGATTCTCCTTTGCACATGATTAATCATGCAGATACATTCGAGAACATACCATTAAACAAATTAATTAGACAAGTGAAAGTGATTGATTTAATGCATGTTACAGATGGCATTTCGTCAAATGATTTGAAAGCGCATACCATCAATAAAAACGATTTTATTTTATTTAAAACAAAAAACTCCTTTTATGAAAGTCATTCCTTTGATTTCAATTTTATTTATTTGACTGAAGACGGTGCTGAGTATTTAATAAACAAGAAAATTGCAGGTGTAGGTATCGATACTTTAGGAATAGAACGGAGTCAAGAAGGCTACCCAACACATGTGAAATTACTACAATCTGATATTGTCATAGTAGAGGGATTACGATTAAAAGAGATTGTCCCTGGTGAATATTTTATGGTAGCAGCACCGTTGAAGTTAATAGGAACAGAAGCTGCACCAGCAAGAGTAATCTTATTTGATATGGAATAAGACCAATATTTGTATAATATTTAAAATCTCAACAATACCAAATAGAGTTTTTTAATACGCAAAAAAAATCCAAGCGATTCGATAAACAGTCTTCGAATCGTTTGGATTTTTGTAATGAAAGAATTCTTTTGTTCCAATCTTTAAATATTAATCTTCTAACCACTCTGTGTGGAACACGCCTTCTTTATCGATACGTTGATATGTGTGCGCACCGAAGTAGTCGCGTTGTGCTTGTAATAAGTTAGCAGGTAATGTAGCTGTACGATAGCTATCAAAGTATGCTAATGCACTTGCGAATCCTGGTACTGGAATACCACGTTCCATCGCAATTGCTAATACTTTACGTAATGAATCTTGGTAGCTTTCTACGATACCTTTGAAGTATGGATCAAGCAATAGGTTTTTAAGTGCTGGTTCATTGTCATACGCTTCTTTGATTTTTTGTAAGAACTGCGCACGGATGATACAACCACCACGGAAGATCATTGCGATATCACCATAACGTAAGTTCCAATCATTCTCTTCAGATGCTGCGCGCATTTGCGCAAATCCTTGAGCATAAGAAACAATTTTACTCATGTATAATGCTTTACGAATTGCTTCGATTAACTCGTCTTTATCCCCTTCATATGGCTTATCAGCTACTGAAGGCCCGCTTAATACTTTGCTTGCTTCTACACGTTCCTCTTTCATAGCAGAAATGAAACGAGCAAAAACAGATTCTGTAATAACAGGAAGTGGTACACCTAAGTCTAGTGAGCTTTGGCTTGTCCATTTACCAGTACCTTTTTGGCCTGCAGTATCAAGAATCACATCAACCATTGGCTTACCAGTTTCTTTATCTTTCTTCTTAAAGATATCTGTAGTAATTTCGATTAAGTAACTATCTAATTCCCCTTTGTTCCATTCACCGAATACTTCATGTAATTCTTCTGCTGATAATCCAAGCACATTCTTCATAATGAAGTATGCTTCACAGATTAATTGCATGTCACCATATTCGATACCATTGTGTACCATTTTCACATAGTGTCCTGCACCATTTGGTCCAATGTATGTCACACATGGTTCTCCTTCTACTTTTGCAGAAATTGCTTCAAAAATAGGTGCAACTAATTCGTAAGCTTCTTGTTGACCACCAGGCATAATAGAAGGTCCTTTAAGCGCTCCTTCTTCCCCACCAGATACACCTGTACCGATGAAGTGAATACCTGATTCATCCAATTCTGCATTACGACGCATTGTGTCTTTAAAGAATGTATTACCACCATCAATTAAGATGTCACCTTTATCAAGTAATGGTTTCAATGAAGCAATCGTAGCATCTGTTGCTGGACCTGCTTGGACCATTAACATGATTTTTCTTGGTTTTTCTAATGAATCAACAAATTCTTCGATTGTTTTTGCACCAACGAAATTTTTCCCTTTTGCTTCTTCATTTAAGAAATCTTCTGTTTTTTGATAAGTTCTATTGTATACTGCTACAGAATAACCTCTACTTTCTACGTTTAACGCAAGGTTTTTCCCCATTACAGCTAAACCTACCACACCAAATTGCTGTTTTGCCATTCTCTCATTCGCTCCTTTTTTTAAACTAAATATGTGCATATGTATTATTCTACACTACTATTTTAGCACGAAATAGAATAATGCGTAACATCATTAGAAAAAAACATTCCATCTAATAACTTATTATATCCTGTCGTTCTCTGCAAGTAATTGTACCTTATTTTCTGAAATTTCTGCTTATTTTAACACAAATTTGTTGATTGCCTGCGCAACTCCTGCTTCGTCATTAGATGTTGTAATCCAATCACTCGCTTCTTTCACTTTGTCTTGGGCATTCCCCATTGCCACACCAATACCTGCTTGCTCAATCATTTTGATATCATTCAAACTGTCCCCACATGCCATTACTTGATCCATTGTAATGCCAAGACGTTCACAAACAACTTCCACAGCCTTCGCTTTATTGACACCAACAGCATTTACTTCAATATTAGTCAAACTAGAATTGCTTAACTCAATCTCTTTCCATTCTTCAAGTGTTGCCATTAGTAATTGTTTGGTTTCGTCATTATCTGTATCAAAGCCAAATTTCAACCATGTATAATCCTCGACATTATCCGGGAATTCATCTCGCCAAATTTGATCAGTAGAAGCTGACCATGCCCAAGTCTTATGTTTATTTTTCAGTTCAATCAATTTTTTTATAATAGAGGCATCTACTATTTCTCTTGCGATTAATTCTTCCTCCATTGTCCATATTTCGCTACCATTCACGTTAATAATATAATGAATATCTAATTCTTTCGCGATAGGCGCACTTGTTCGGAAATGCCTTCCTGTCGAAATAATAACTTCGACACCTTTTTCTCTTGCTTTCTTAATTGCTTCTTTATTCTGCTCTGACACAGTATGGTCTGACGAAAGTAATGTCCCATCCATATCTAGCGCAATTAGGCGAATATCCT
>JAJUGF010000164.1 GCA_029268495.1 Gracilibacillus sp. | reverse complement strand
GTATTGAAGAATATATCTATTGGTATAACCACGAACGATCAAAAGAAAAATTAACTGGCATGAGTCCCGTTGAATATCGAACTCAAACCAGCTAATCCATTTCATAATAATACTCTAACTTTTGGGGGTAACCACCTTCGGAAGCTATTTGTCGAATTGTTTGGATTTTGTGCTTGTTAGAAGAAAACTGAGATATAATTTTGAGAATAGATATGTGCGTAGCAACCGCTCCGGCTTGTCCATTTTCCTTTCCGTGGGTTTTTACCCTAAGCTAACTTTTTTAGCAAAGTTCGCTAAAAAAGTGGATCTTAGGGTAAAAACATCCCACAGGAGTGAAAACGGACGCCTACGCTATTTTATACTCTACAATTCTAGTAAGTATAAAAAAAGTGATTATATAAACGCTGGATTTATATTGTATTGACTATGATTTTGTCTTTAGATGACGTATCATGATATACAAAATAAGCAACTATTTGTAACAATACAAAATATTAGCACTTGCAAACATTGTAGAACTTCACTGAGCATAGGGCAAGCTGAAGCGGGTTATACGCACACCAATTATTTAAAAGTTGTGTTTTATAGGTAATATAAAATATGACCTAATTCTATAAAAATTTTAGTTCTCAATGATTACGCTAGACGAAATCTAGACGAAATAAAAAAGCGAAGGAATCACAACAATTTGTTGAGTACCTTCGTTTTTATTATGAAAAGTAAACATAAAATTTTCTTTTTCCATATAAAATGAATAAGAAACTATTTAACGATATACTCGATCTCATCATATTTTCTAGAGTATTTAATATGGAAATCTTTATTGTCAAAATACCACATGTCAGATTGCTCAACAAAGAATACAATGCCTTCTTCCACAACTTGCATACCAGGATCATTTGGTTCTGTTTTTTCTAATGCTAAAGAGAACCCTTTATGTACTCCACCAAATCCTCCATATCTTGCAAAAAAGCGTATTGCGTCATGTTCTTCTAGGTGTAATTCATTTACAAACCATTTAGCTGCAGGTTTAGTTATTGATATCGCCATAACAAAACTCCTTTTTTTCTACTAGCTTAACTATATCAGAAAGAAGATAGTTATTTCCACTTTATCATTTTTACATAAAATGTTTGTAAGATTATCTGACAAAAGTTTTTTCAGGAAAGGAAAAAAGTGTATAATTTAAGTAAGATCAATACAACCAGTAAGCTAAAGTCTTAATAGGTGGTGTTCTTATTGTCTGAAAATCCTTCATATAAAACGAGAAAAGTGATTACGATTGGCGTGGTTAGTGAGTTGACAGGTCTATCAGAAAGACAGATTCGTTATTACGAAGAAAGAAAGTTGGTATTCCCTGAGCGTTCCGCAAAAGGAAATCGAAAATATTCGTTTGCTGATGTAGAATTATTAATCGATATTGCCAACAAACGTGAAGAAGGAGTACAGACATACGAGATTAGACAAGATATGCTTCGTGCAGAACGTAAAAAAGAAAAGAAAATGCGCAGAGAATTATTGCGTGGTGAAATTAATGCAAGATTTGGAATTCAAAAAGAACGTTAACGAATCTCCACAAAAAAGAAGCCTTAATGGAAATCGGGCTTCTCTTCTTGTTGTTCATATGGATTGAAACGAGTGAATTTGAAGCTGTTCGGATTTTTTTGTTCGAATTGAATGCAGAATTTTTCGTAATCATGTACAATTTCGCTAATTGGTTTTTTATACACTTCTTCATCATTTGGGTGTACTTCACCATTCGCTATCAGTTGTTCGATGAGAAATACTTTTTGCCTTTCAACTGCTTCTCTTAAAAATGCCATTGTTTTCCCTCCTTATTTTAATTCTTACGATAAGTTTTTCCATAATTGTTATATGTTATTCAAATATCAACTATGCAAATGTAGTCAAAATGTGATAAAAAGTAAGAAAAATGTAATAATTATTAAGTGTGAATCCTTCGTATATGTGTAAAGTTAAAAATATGATATGGTTAGTTTATGCCTTCATTTTATCGATGTATCGGCACATGTCAATTAACTTTACACACATTTCAAAGAACACACAATAACTTAATATTTGTAACTATAATGAAAGAGGGTAACACACGTTGAATCCAAAATTATCTATAATCATACCAACATATAATCGTCCAGTTGCTTTATCTGAGTTATTAGCTTCATTAGCTGCGCAAACATATCAAGATTTTGAAGTGATCATTATTAATGACGCTGGATCTGATATATCTAAAATTGTAGATGCGTATGAGGAGTTACACTGTCAGATTATTAATTTAGAACAGAATAGCTACCATGTTCGTGCGAGAAACAGAGGTCTTGAATTGGCAAGTGGTGAATGGATCATGTTAATTGATGACGATGATTTGATTTTACCAACACATATCGAAACAATGTTCCAGCATACAGATGACTATGATTTATTATACTCTGATGTAGAGATTGTGAATTATATGGAAACAGAGATGGAGCGAATTCCTCTTTCTTCTCAACTATTTGCCTATACATATGATCTAGATGCGATGAAGAAATTCTCTACTTACGTTCCATCTGGTAGCATGTATAAAAAATCTATTCATGAAGAAATAGGCAAGTTCGATGAAGCGATGCGAAATTATTGGGATTGGGACTTCTTTTTGCGTGTAGCAGAGAAATACCGTGTCAAAAGAGTTCCTGTAGCAAGTGTATTGTATGAATTCTCAGTAACTGGAAACAATCAGTCGAAAAATTTGGATAAAATGAGAAAATATTTAGATCGTCTATCTGAGAAACATCATTTGGGCACATTACCGACTAAAAATTTCTTCTTATTATTAGAGGAGCCAGAAGTGAAAGAAAGAGAAGCGGTAACAAAGAAAATTTGGGATGGAAAAATGATTCCATCTAGATATATGAAACAATTTGGCACAGTATAAATGAAAAGAAATTGTACATATTAATGGTGAGAAATCACTATGAAAATGGAGGAATTCCTATATGTATAATAAATTATGTTTGTCGATAGTGTTATTAGGTTTGCTTACATTAGTTGCATGTAATAATGAGTCATCTTTACCACCTGAGGATGATAATTTGAATCCAGAGTATATTAGTTTTTCGGGTGAAAATGAGACACAGATGGAGAATCAATCAAGAGCAGGTCAAGGTAATAAGATTCCTGTAAACCCAGGAAGAGAGCAAAATATCTTTACAGAACGTGAATATGATACAAACTTCAATTATCGTTTTGAGAACAGTAATACAGAGGGACAAGAAAGACAACAGCGTGCATCAGATAATACAAATGATAAGGAAATAGAGCAACAAAATAATACTTCACAAGCGACCAATCAAGTAGTTCAACAAGTCATTGACTTAACAAATGATGCCAGACAACGAAATGGTGTCAATGCATTGCAGATGGATAATGTCTTAAATAATGTCGCACAAACAAAATCAGAAGATATGTCTGATAATAATTATTTCTCACATACTTCACCGACATATGGCTCTCCTTTTGATATGTTACGAACATTTGGAGTAGATTATACAAAAGCATCGGAAAACATAGCAGCAGGCCAAAAATCAGCAGAAGAAGTCGTACAAAGTTGGCTTAATAGTGAGGGACATCGCCGCAACATGTTAGATCCTGATGTGACACATATTGGTGTAGGATTTGACAATGATGGGAACTATTGGACGCAAATGTTTATAAAAAAATAGAAGAAAGCCTCTCCTACAAGATGATGTAAGGGAGGCTTTTCGTTATTTATTCCAGGCTTATTTTTCTCTTTTTTGCAATAAACATTGTAATAAAACCAATTGAAATGACCAATAACCCAATTAGAATATATGCAAACATCGATGTAGCAGTATTAGGTAACGTGCTGCCATTTTCCTCATTATTTAAGGGCGTATCATCAGTAACTGTATTAGCTAGTGGGTTCGAATCATTGTTATTCGTATCTTCAGGTGTCTTATCTACAGAATTGTCATCATTTGCACTCGGCTCTGATGGTGTGGATGGCTTAGTTGGTGTTTCAATAGGTTGATCTGTAGCTCGACCAATTACTTGATCGCCACTTTTCTCTATATAATACGTAATTTGTTCCCCGCTCCAGAAATGGAAAGTCAGAACGATTTCTTCATCTTCTGTTTCTTTAAAGAAATTCTCTTGAATACGAATCGTTCCATTTTCGTAATTCGGTGAAAAAGTATAATCAAATTCTTTAAATCCAGTCCAATTTTGTGGTCCTGCGTTAGTTCCATCTGCATAATATGCTTCCATTGTAGCTAACTGGTCTCCATTGAATGCAGTTGGGATAAGAAATTCCTTTGTTGTACCAGTAGTATCCTGCAATAATGGCGTAGTATAAGAAATGATATCAATATCCCATGTAAAACCATCACTAAAATGTAATGTAACTGTTTCGATAATGCCTATATCATTATCGTTCATGAGAGTAGATAAAAATGATGCACTAAACGTAACAGTACTATCTGCAAATGTATAATCTACACCTTCTGTTAGTTCCGTGTCATTCATTACCATTTTATCAAAAGTCGTTCCATTTAGCATAATTGGGATGGCGTGCGCGCCGATCTCATTGTTTTGTTTTAAATAGATGAAATTATCGTGAACATGGGCAGACCGAGTAGACCAGCTTGTTTGCATCATCGAGAATAATTCTTCATCTTGCCATTCGTGTGTTGTTCTATTTAAATGTTGTCCATTATCCCATAACATGTGAACAAGTTCTTTTTGTTGTGCGTAATGAATCATGTGCTCAAAAAACTTTAACTTTTCGCCTTGTTGAATGACACCAGTATGACGGTCAAAACCTAACAAGCCAAATTCTCCAATGACAACAGGTATGCCGTTTTTTGTGAATGTATCATGTACACGATCGAATACTTGATGAATCTCATCTTTTGTCGCTTGATCAAAACGTGTATGGCCAGCGATGTTCACACTGAATGGCCAAAAGCCATAGTAATGAACTGTTGCGATAATATTTGGATCATGGAGTTGTTCAATATACGTAGCTAATGCATCTAATTTTCCTTGATCAGATGCCGTGTGGTGTGTTGGCAATACTAATGGACGGATGTCATTTTTCCCACCAGATTGACGAACAACATCATAAAAAATATCATTTAATTCATTAATAAATTGCTGACTTTCTTCATCAGATGGTGTGCTAAAGCGTGGTTCATTAATGCTTTCAAACATGAGCTCGACAGGATAATCTTTAAACCGTTGACTCAGTTGTGTCCAAATTGCTTCATATCGAGCGACAGTCGCATCGTGGTCATTTACCATACCTGACTCTAACCATATCCATGAATCATGATGGACATTAATCATCACATGCATCCCTGCATCTAAAGACCAGTTAATAGTTTGTTCAACACGACTTAGGAACTCTTCGTCAATCGTATAGTCGGGTGCGTCACTCATACGTTGATCAAAGGTGATTGGAATACGAATACTATTAAAGCCTTCGGATGCGATTGTATCAATCAGTTTTTTTGTAACGAAGGGATTGCCCCATGCGGTTTCGTCTGTACCGACAGCGTCATATGTGTTACCCAAGTTCCATCCTGGCTGCATTGCTTGTGTGTATTCATTGATGTCAATGGTTGAAGTAGTTTCTGCAGATGTCGTGATGTTTGTAGTAATAAGAAGTGTAAAAATGGTAAAAGTAATCGTACAAATGCTTTTGAAAATACTCAATACAATTCCTCCTATTTTAATTAGTTAAGTT
>JAJUGF010000163.1 GCA_029268495.1 Gracilibacillus sp. | reverse complement strand
TATATTTCTCGTCGTAATGCTTTTAAAACATCAATGCGAGTTGCTTTTCGCGCTGGTTTGAAACCAGATAGAATAGTGACAAGAAAGCAAATTACTGTAGAAATGAGAACAAGTGTAAGTGGAATGGATGAGAACTGAAACCCTTCAGGAAGTTTCTCACTAAACACACTCTCTAGAATCATAGGTATTCCAATATTGACGATTATACTAATAAAATAAGCGACAATTGTTCCAACAAGTGCACCAAATAATCCAATGAAGCTACTTTCAAGTAAGAAAATCTGTTTGATTTGTTTAGGGTGTGCACCTAATGCTTTCATTATACCAATATCCCGTGTTCTTTCTGTTACCGCCATTGTCATGGTATTATAAATCCCAATGGAAGCAATAAGAATAGCAATGGTTCCAATGAAAATTAGTCCGGCTTTTATAATGGTAAATATCATATTGATTTGTTTCATTTCATCTGCAACAGAGTAAACGAGATAATTATCATCTTTTAGTGCTTCACTAATTCCTTCTACTTCTTCTAAGCTATTTGCGTATACATAGACACTTGTATAGCCTGACATTTCTTCTGTTCCCTCACCTTGTGGTTCCATTTCGCCTCTAGGCGAGTTAGTGAATGCTTCGATTTCCTTTAACATCGCATCAGAAATATATACAGAATTATCTGTCAGCCAATCTCTGCTTGGGCTTTCAATAACTCCAGAAATCGTAACTGGAAATGTCTTTGTTACTTCCTCATCATCTACCGTGCTTGAAACAGTCATATCGAGTTCTTTGCCAACTAACGATTCAGTATATTGATATTCTTCTTTAATATCGTAATTTTCATCATATATTTCTTCTTCTGCTACATTTATAGGTGCTAAATTCTTTACAAAGTCATGTCCTACTACAATTTCATTATCTTTAGTAGGTAGCTCCCCCTCACTTAATTGTAATCCTGAGGCAATTTCAGATGGGAAATGAGTGACAATAGTAGAAGAATGAGCAGAGTAATCATTAATTGTAAAGAGTGGAGATTGATATAATTCAACCCTTCTCGTGACTGCTTTCACTCCATCTAATGCTTCAAATGTTTGAATGTCTTCATCCGTGATAGATCTAAATGTATCATCTGATTCATATCCATATACCTCAATTTTAGTTACCGTATTATTTTCAAGTTGTTGTTTAATTAGTGTATCGTGCAAGCCGAATGCAACAGAAGCAAGTACAATAAGAAAGGTTACTCCCATTGCTGTAGCGAGTATCGTCATAAAAACACGAGATTTACTTTTTTTCATATTTTTTGATACAAATCGCCATTGATCTCTTATATTCATATTGCCACCTCTTCTTTTACCAGTTTGCCATCATGTAAATGTATTTGCTTATTGCCGATTTTTGCTACCGCATCATCATGGGTGATAATAATAAATGTAATATTAGACTCTTTGTTTAACTGTTGAATAATCGATAATATCTCTTGTTCTGTTTCGCTATCTAAACTACCTGTAGGCTCATCTGCAAGAATAATAGGTGGTTCAATGACTAATGCACGTGCAATGCTAATTCGTTGTTGTTGACCACCAGATAATTCACTTGGATAATGATCTTTATAAGCTTCAAGTCCAACGCGATTTAATGTCGTTAAAACAATGGAAGCGCGTTTGTTTTCTGCTACACCTTTTAATACAAGAGGCAATTCTACATTTTCGTATGCTGTCATACTCGGAATCAACTGAAAGTTTTGAAAAATAAAACCAATATTATCCAAACGGAAAGTTGCAAAGTCACCTTCGGAAAAGTTCGTTACATTAGTCTGATTAATCATAATTTCTCCACTCGTAGGTTTCATCAGCCCACCAATAAGGTTCAGTAATGTAGATTTACCTGAACCACTACGACCAGTCACTGCTAATATATCTCCTTTGTTCATTTGAAAGCTAACATCTTTTAGAACATCTAATCTCATTTTATTTTGCTTTTTTCCTAGTTCAAAAGTTTGGCAAAGATTTTTAATTTCGATCATAACTATTCCCCTTTGATTTAATATAAGAGCCATCTCTCTAGTAAGACGAAATATATTTGCTAATTATTTCATTTTTTCAAAAAAAAAGAATACATTATGATAAAATAGAAGAGATTTTCGAAAAAGTATAGGTCGAGAAAGGTATGACATCATGAACAAACGAATAGGATTATTGTTGCTGTTCCTTATTGTGTTAGCTGGTTGTCAATCATATGAGAAGCAGACAGAGACTACTACTGCAATAACATTGAAACAAACAGAAGGAAATTTTGTAGAATCAATTAAACCAGATATAAAAGAAATAACAATTGCAGCAATTGGAGATATTTTGATACATGACAGAGTATATAACACTGCGGTAGAGGGAGAAGGATATAACTTTTTGCCGATGTTAACAGAAGTGGATGATTATTTAAAGACACCTACGATTACAATGGCTAATCAAGAAACCATCATTGGTGGAAAGGATATCGGTTTATCCTCCTATCCAAGCTTTAATAGTCCAGAAGAGTTAGCTGACAATTTTCAAGAAGTAGGAGTAGATATCGTTACAATGGCGAATAATCACACATTAGATAGAGGAGAAATCGCCATTCAAAACGCCATTGCTCATTATGAAAAAATCGACATGCCCTATACAGGGAGCTACAAAAGTCCTGCTGACCGAGAAAAAGTGAGAGTAATCGAGACAGCGGAAGGAATCAAAGTAGGTTTTCTAAGTTATACGTATGGAACGAATGGGATACCAGTTCCAAGTGGGAAAGACTATTTAGTTAATTTAATTGATAAAGAGCAAATAGAAGAAGATGTGAAAGTGGCGAGAGAAAGTGCAGATGTCATTATTCTAAGTTATCATTTTGGAAATGAGTATGAGAGATTACCAAATGATAACCAACAAGAGTTAGCGCAATTTGCTAGTGATTTAGGGGTAGAAGTTGTAATCGGTCATCATCCACATGTGGTACAACCGGTGGAATGGCTGGAAGGAAAGAATGGTCAAAAAACGTTAGTTGCGTATTCATTAGGAAATTTCCTATCAGGTCAAGAACAATTGTATCAACGAATTGGTGGGATGTTGCAATTTCAAGTTAGCAAAATCAGTTATAGTGATGATACAATAATAGAAGTGTCTAATCCGTCATTCTTACCAACATTCGTTCAATATGATGTTATTAAGGGGAAAATGGCTAATTTTCAAGTATTACCTTTTCATCAAGTGACAGAAGAACAGCTGGACAATCATCAAGCACATTATGAAGAAATACAACAACATGTGCAACAATGGATGCCTGAATTACAAATTATCGAGTAAAAAGGAGAAAAAATTTCGATGGAATGGAAGAACATATTTCGAGGGTTAATTATGGGGGCAAGTGATGTCGTTCCAGGAGTAAGTGGTGGGACGATTGCTGTTGTTTTAGGAATATATGATCGATTGATTGAATCGATCAATGGTTTATTTAGTAGGGAGTATAAAAAACATCTAGGTTTTTTAATCCCATTGGGTATAGGTATATTATCAGCAATTGTCATCTTGGCCAAACTAATTGAATGGTTATTTGAGTACTATCCGAGACCAACACAATTTGCTTTTCTTGGTCTGATAATAGGAGTGTTACCATTTTTATTTAACAAATCAAATGCGAAGCAAAACTTTAAGCTGATGCATTACCTATTCATTCTAATTGGTATGTGTATAGTCGGTTCTATGGTCTTCTTTCATACAGGTGAACCAGAGGTCGTAAAGACATTCGAGACATCTACATATATATGGTTATTCCTTTCTGGATTTGTTGCAAGTGCTGCAATGATTCTACCAGGTATTAGTGGATCCTTTCTATTATTGATAATTGGTTCATATACGACTATTATTAATGCAATAAATGAGCGGAATTTATTCGTGATTGCAGTTGTAGGTATAGGAATTGTTCTAGGTATCTTACTAATGAGTAAAGTCATACATTATTGCTTAGAACACTTTCCGATCATTACATATGCTTTTGTTATTGGAATGGTAATCGGATCAATCTTCGTTATTTTTCCTGGCTTCCCTACTACGATGATACAGTCAATCGTATGTATATTGACATTCGCTCTAGGTCTGCTTGTAGCATATATTCTAGGCAGGGTAGAGTACAAATAATACAATCCATTTGCGTTAAGTAATAAAAAATGATACGTTTTGGATAAACATACAAAAAGGAGCATGAAAATGAATGCAATAAAATCAGTTGACCAATTTAATGAAATCATTCAATCAAGTGAACCTGTAATTATTAAGTTTTACGCAGATTGGTGTCCAGACTGTAAGCGTATGGACATGTTTATTGGAGATATTCTTGAATCCTATAATAGATATGAGTGGTATGAAGTAAATAGTGATGAAGTAGAAGGATTAGCTCAAAAATATGACGTAATGGGAATTCCAAGTTTGCTTATTTTTCAGAATGGCAAAAAAATTGCGCATCGCCATAGTGCTTATACAAAAACGCCTGATGATGTCATTGAATTTTTACAACAAGAATTGGGTTAAATAGCTAAGACTCCGTTATATACATGCACAACCTTGTATATAACGGAGTTTTTTTTGTTTGAAACTTATTAATCGTTTAAACGTATATATGATAGGAGGGATTGGATGTTACAGCTGACAAATGTACAAGTAGATATTGGGCTACATACAATTTTGAAAGATATTACCTTTACTATAAATAAAGGAGAGATTCTCGCACTATTAGGTCATAATGGTGCAGGGAAATCGACAACCATGAAAGCAATTATGGGATGGCAAGAGAAGAAAGAAGGTACCATTACCATTAACCAATGGAATCAAGACAATGAATTTCTTGCATTTAAGAAAGAAATTGCATACATACCAGAAGAACCATTCTTATTATCCGAATTAACTGTCATGCAGCATTTTCAATTATATGGCCAAAGTTATGAAATACCTGAAGATATCTGGATGAAAAGGGTAGAGAAATATACGCGATTATTTGAAATTGAAGATAAATTAGATGAGTATCCGGAATCATTATCAAAAGGAATGCGCCAAAAAGTCCAAACGATATGTGCACTATTACCTGATTGTGCATTACTATTAATCGATGAGCCATTTATGGGATTAGATGTGCATGCGGCAATGGAATTAGAAAAATTGATTAAGCTAAAAGCAGATAGAGGTACGAGTGTGTTACTTACTTCCCATCAACTTGATCGTGTAAAAAAAATCGCTAGCAAATATGTGATGTTACAAAATGGAGTAGTATTAGAAGAAAGAGACATGCGTGACTTTGATGATTTAAAGAGGAGAAGAGAAGATGGGGAGTAAGACGAGCTCTGTCATTCGATTTATTCACAAAAGTAGAAGAGCAAAGAAAAAGCTTCTCTATCGAATGGCGCTAGGTGTAGCGATAGACAAAACCATTGCAGTATACTTAAGTTTCTTCATAGGTATTGGATTCTTCGTTATCTATGATGAATTGAAAAAATACAAACAATGGTTTGATTTAGTAGAAGACAATGCTGTATATGTTCTATCTATACTAGCGATTATATATTCTTTACGTGCACTTTCACTCACGTCTGCATCTCCAGGTATGTATATAACGAGTGCGGAATATAAATTGATGACACTACCATTTAAGAAAGAAGATGTATGGTTTGCCATCTTTGTTCGTACCATTTGTAAAACTTTTCTTGTGCAAGGTGTGGTTTTTGTCTTAGTTACTTTGTTCACGCCATTTACAACAACATTCATGCTACAATTCTT
>JAJUGF010000162.1 GCA_029268495.1 Gracilibacillus sp. | reverse complement strand
GAAATGGATTTTGACAAAGTATTCCAAACGGTGAACCAGTTAGCGGCAACATATCAACAAGTATCACCATTAGTGAAAAATGTGACGAATTTAGTTAAATCATTCAAAGCATAATAGAGAAATAATATTAGTAAAATCCGGACTTGTTTAGGTTGCCTATATCAATAGTTCGGATTATTTGTATGAGCAAAAATAAATCAATCGAAGGATAGACTATATCCATTAGCTAAAATCATGTCTAATGATGTTGAAAAGAGGGTAAACTATTTGTACGAAAATGATAACAAATTTAGATACAATGAACCACTGATACATGATTCTACATAAATAACTGGCATGTTCATGTAGGTAAAGGAACAGAATATAGGATTCTACTAAAGGAGGGATCGTTGTGTCAGGGTGCTTAGTCATTCACGGATTTACAGGGGGGCCATATGAAGTAGAGCCTTTGGCTAATTATTTGGAAGAGACAACCGATTGGGAAATTATAACACCTAGTTTACCAGGACATGGACTAGGTGAAGGGCGTGAATTAGATTTATCGAAAGTGACCTATGAGGAATGGATTACACATTGTGAACAGTGTTATTTTGATTTAAGTAAAAGACACGAAAAGATATACATTATCGGTTTTTCGATGGGTGGTATGATTGCTGCATATTTAGCTGCTAAATATACGTGCGAGAAATTAGTGTTATTATCCACTAGTAGGAGATACATTAGCATTCCGAGAATATCTCTTGACATTGTAATGTTTGGTCAAAAAGCAATTCGCAAAAAACTAGGAACAGATCCGCTATTTAATCATTATAAAAGTAAATATGGGTCGATTCCAGTTAGGGCAACAATTGAATTTTTAAAATGTATGAAATTCACCAAACCTTATTTACAGGATATTCATTGCCCTGTGTTTATTGCCCAAGGAATGCAAGATGGGATTGTGCCATTTAAATCCGTGCATTACTTAGATAAAGAAATACCTGTAGATGCAGAAATTATGTATTTTCACGATTCAAAACATTTAATTTGTTTAGGAGAAGATCGGGATATATTAATTACGAGTGTAGCGAGATTTTTGCAAGACAAACAAAACCATAACACCTTAGCTGAAAATAGTTAAGGTGTTATGGTTACTTTCATTTTACGCTTTCTTCTTGTACTTGCAATGAATAAAAGGAGACCGAAAATCAAAATCATTCCTCCGAGCCATTGCCACCAAGAAATATTTTCATGTAAAATAATAAATGCTAAGAGACTAGCAGCTACAGGCTCAAAAATAATTCCTGTGGAGAATAAAGATGTGCGCATTCGTTTTAGTGCTAAATTAAGTAAATTTAAACCAATCACAGTTGGAACAATCGCAATAGAAACAAACACTCCCCATTCTTTAGTACTATAAGAAAAGAAATCATTTCTTAGTACGATATTGAATAGAACTGCACCAATGGTTCCGAATAAATAGGCAGTCGTCGTATATGTTAATAAAGAGACGTGTTTGCGTACTTTTTGTCCAAGTAAAAAATAAACCGTGATAAAGAAAGTCGCGAGCAATGCTAATATATCTCCGTAAAATAGCGTACTAGATTGCTTTAAATCGCCCCATGCAATAATAAAACAACCAGCTATAGAAATAATTATACTAATAGTAGCACCTTGGGAAAATCGCTCTTTAAACAATAAAGATGTTGCCAAAAAAGCTAATATTGGTTGTAATGCAATAAAGATGGCAGAACTAGCAACAGAAGTATAGTGTAAGGATTGAAACCAAAGGATAAAGTATATACAGAGACTAATACCAGCAAGTGCAATCAATAACCAGTCTTTTTTTGTTAACTGAACTAGTTCTCTTCGTTTAAAAATCAATAAGAATGGTAACAAAGTAATTGTTGCAAATAATAAACGGTAATTTGCAATCATAGCAGGTGGAACTTCTGTTGCAAGCTTAACGAAAATGGCAGCAGTAGAAACTGCTAGGATACCAATAATCATAATCATATAAGAATAGAACTTGTTGTCTTTCACATTTTCACCTACCAATTCGACTTTTCATATTTGGGGTACTGTAATAAGCATCACTACGTATTATTTGAAGAACATAATAAAAATTTTAAAAATATATATAGAATAAACAGGAAGAATGTGTTATGATAGACTAATCCATTGATTGGTCATTTAAAAGCCTCTTCCAAATGTGGAGGAAGGCTTTTTTCATTGCAGAAAATTATAGAATATCTAGTTGCAGATATATGCTGAATCTGCAGTTTTTACGCACTTAGATAAAACAATATTCATGTTTGCATGTTTTTACTGAATATGTTTATCATGGTGTCATCGTTCCGAATCCTATTTGAAAAATTAGTTATGGATAAACGAACGCTAACTGCCTGATAAGTCTCGCTACAAAATCAGTAAGGCAAAATAACTCATACTGATTTAGGTCTCACTTTATTATGAATAGTAATCACTGTTTTTACAAGTAATGTGAGAGATATTTAATTTCATGCAAACAAACACACAAGTACATTTCTATGATGCCACGCAGTGAAAGCTTCTGCAACAAAGAAGGCAGGTCCTCTGTCTCTTTGTAGCCAAACATCTTCCTTACATGTTCAAAAATTCCGTTACTAATAACGAATATATGGGTAAACTGAAGATAACGAAGAAAAATGATAAATAGATGAGACTTTAAAGTTAAAGGAGTAGAAATAAATAGTGACAAATTTTAATCAATTAGGTATTTCAGATTCAATTATGAAAGCATTAGAAAAAATGGGGTTTGAGGAAGCAACACCAATACAAGCACAAACCATCCCGTTAGGAATTGCAGGAAAAGACGTTATCGGACAAGCTCAGACAGGTACTGGTAAAACAGCTGCATTTGGTATTCCGATGATTGAAAAAATTGATACAAGTGTCCGTAAAATTCAAGGTTTAGTAGTAGCTCCAACAAGAGAGTTGGCTATTCAAGTATCA
Organism: Gracilibacillus sp.; assembly: GCA_029268495.1. Lineage (GTDB taxonomy): Bacteria > Bacillota > Bacilli > Bacillales > Amphibacillaceae > Gracilibacillus > Gracilibacillus marinus. The sequence goes on along the minus strand of JAJUGF010000162.1, from coordinate 2,836 downwards.
GAAGAATTGCATAAACTAGCAAAAATCAAAGGTGTCCGTACATTGCCAGTATATGGTGGACAACATATGGAAAGACAAATCCGTGCATTAAAAGACCGTCCGCATATCGTTGTAGCAACACCAGGTCGTTTATTAGATCACTTGCGTCGTAAGACTATCCGTGTCGAAGATGTAAAAGTTGCTGTATTAGATGAAGCTGATGAAATGTTAAACATGGGATTCATTGATGACATTCGTGACATCTTAAAAGCAATTCCAGAAGACCGTCAAACATTACTTTTCTCTGCAACAATGCCGAAAGAAATTAGAAATATTGCTGCGACATTGATGAAAGAACCAGAAGAAGTAAAAGTGAAATCAAAAGAAATGACTGTATCTAATATTGACCAGTATTTCGTTGAAGTTCATGAAAAGCAAAAATTCGACACATTAACAAATTTATTAGACGTACATGTACCTGAATTAGCAATTATTTTTGGTCGTACGAAAAAACGTGTAGATGAGTTAACAGAAGGACTTCAAGCTAGAGGATTTAGAGCAGAAGGAATCCACGGTGACCTAACACAAGGGAAACGTTCATCTGTACTAAATAAATTTAAATTAGGTCGTATTGAAATATTGGTGGCGACAGATGTGGCAGCGCGTGGATTAGATATCTCAGGTGTAACACATGTATACAATTTCGATATTCCACAAGATCCAGAAAGCTATGTACACCGTATTGGGCGTACAGGTCGTGCTGGTAAAATGGGTGAAGCAGTTTCATTTATTACACCAAGAGAAGTGCCGCATTTACACTTAATTGAAAAAGTAACAAAAAGTAAAATGAAACGTATGACACCACCTAGCTTTGATGAAGCAAAACGTGGTCAACAACAGTTAACAGTACAAAAAATCGCGAAAACAATCGAGAAGAGAGACTTACAAGATTATCGTGAGACAGCAACGGAATTGTTAGAAGAGTACGATTCTGTAACAATTGTGTCAGCAGTACTAAAAATGTTAACTAAAGAACGTCGCCAAACACCTGTTACATTAAGCTCTGTACAGCCTGTTAGTGTGAAAGGTGCAGGAAAAGGCAATTCTAAAAACAAAAAATTTAGAAACGACAACAAGCGTGGATTCAATGCAAGAAAAGGGAAGCAAGGCGGACGTAACCGTAAATTCCAAAATAAACGTAGCAAAGATTAATATATAAAAAACCTGAACAATGTAGTATTTTCTACTACGATGTTCAGGTTTTTTGATTGGGAAATTATACAACAAGTATTCCGACAATCGATAATGTAGGAATTGCGAGAATTGTTGCGATTCCTACAAAATGAAATGTTTTAATCAAATTTTGCTCGCTTGAAGACAACTTTTCTGTAGGAATCTCTTGTTTTGTAATAAATACTTGAGCAATACAAAAAGCAGCCAATCCCAAAATAATAATGAATGGTATGATTTTACTTGAAAAATCTATTGCTGCGTCTTGAGCGTTAACAAAGCCAAAAACAAACAAAATAATTGGTAACGCTTCAATTAACGCAACGGAAATAAAATATTTCGTTTGCTCCTTTTGTAAGGATTGTTGATTAAATTTGTTCTCATTGATTAGATTTGCAAGTCTGTATACAAGTCTTTTATATACAACGAGAATGCCAATCCCAGCAATGAGTCCAGCAATAACGAATAACGATAATGATACCATAATGTTCCCCCTCACTTATTTTTATGTATAAAACTTGGACTATGTACTATCTTTGTAATAATGTTGCCATAACCCCAAGTAATACTAAAATGATAAAAATTGTCGTGATAATTGGTTTGACATATTTTTTATATTTATATCTTTTTTTGTTCCAACGATTTGGATCAAAACCAATCGAGTCATCTGTAGATTTTCGACGTCTATTTCTGTAAGGAGAATAGGCTTTTACATTTTTTAAGATAATTGGCCCTAATGCAATCCCAGCAATAAATCCAAATAAATGACCTGTAATATCTATTCCTGGTCGAATAAAAGTCATAATGATTCCAATCACAATAATAACTGTAATTACTTTTGCGCTTTGTGGATCGATTAATTTCTTTTCGAATAATACCATAAACATGTACAGTCCGAATAAACCATAAATAGCTCCAGATGCACCTAAATAATAATTCATTGATTCTGCATTTGCGAATAATGAAAGGATATTTGCAGCTACGCCTGTAAAAAAGTATGCAAATAAGAATTTAAACTTTCCTAACATTTGTTCTAATGCTGGTGCAAATAAGATAAGAGAAAAGGAATTAAATACAATGTGACCAATCCCTGCATGTAAGAAAATAGATGTGAATAATCGCCAATACTCCCCTTGCTGTATAAGGTAGTGATTTCCAACACCATAGTTATAAATGATATTCCCAATAGGATCAATCATATTACTAATTAACCAAATGGAAATTTGTATCACAATGAGCACGAACGTCACAGGGTAAAAATACATAAAGTCTTTGAAACTTTCGGTTCTTAAGAACATAAAATACCTCCATCATTCATTCAATCATTACCGCTTTATTCCTAATCTTAGCACAAAACTTTGATAGGATATAGTAACTACCACACTTTTACTTCTCAACAAAATGGTAGTGCGCTATACTAATACAAAAGAGACTTAGAGAATCCAAGAGCCACACAGGGAATCGAAGAGCCACACAGGGAATCCAAGAGCCACGCAGGAATCCCACGAGCAACACATGCCATCTCGATTCCAAAGTAACCAACCAACGAACCAAATAAATAAAAAAGCCCCTTCATCTCACTAATAATTATAATAAAAAATCAATTAAAAAATAGGAGTATCACCAT
>JAJUGF010000161.1 GCA_029268495.1 Gracilibacillus sp. | reverse complement strand
GTCCTGCTTCTATTGTTTTACCGAGACCTACTTCATCTGCAAGTAATGCACGCCCATTCATTGATTGAACTACATCTTCTGCACATGCTAATTGATGTGGTAAAAATGTCATTTGAGGTAAAAAATTTAGTGAAATTAAAGTATCGAAGGAATGTACTTTTAATGTTTCGGCAATTTGATAGCTTTTTAAAAACAATTCCCATGTGGCTAAATCATTAAGTTCGTGTATATTTTGGTTAAATTGATCCATAAATTCTATATCTTTTTTAATAGAAATTTGCATAATGAACCACCTTAATTTTGATAGTATTTTCTAATTGACATAACTATTTTAAGTGAAAGGAATCAAGCAAAATATGTGTGAGCTAGATAACTAATAAATTCTTTCTTTCTAGTTTATACGGATACAAAAAAAATAATCAGGTAAGTCCTGATTATTTTTTCTTTTTAATATTCAATTTTTTTCGTCTTTTTAATTTTGCCTGACCATTTTTTGTAACCACCTTCTAAATGGTACAACTGATGGTAACCTTTTTTGTTTAGTGTAAGTGCAGCCCTCATTGACCTTGACCCACTTTGGCAATATAGATAAACAGGTTGGTCTTTTCTTAGTTCTGTTAATCTTTGGTTAAGTTGTGAAAGTGGAATATTTCTAGCACCCAAAATATGACCACCATCATATTCTTTCGGTTCTCTTACATCGATTAATTGCGCTTTTCTGTACCCATTACGAAAAGCTTCTTCATTTAATGTGGTAAGAATCTTTTTTTGCTTTAAGTAACGATATACAGCAAATAGGATGAACGCAATTACAATTCCTAACAAGATGTACAATTCTGTCATACTACTTCCCCCAATATTGAAAAATACTACTTAAAAAATTATACCATTTATTTAGCTGAAATAAAGTAATAAATCTATATTTAACCAAACAAGCTTATAGTATGTCATATAATAGATCGTATCTATAAGGTAATTTTTAATATATATACTGTTCGACTGCAATTCAGGTTGAAGTATGTATACTTGTCTGTATTACAATTCTATTGTATGCTTTTATTTACGAACAATTGGAATGGAGGTATCAATATGCCCACACCAACAATGGAAGATTATATTGAACAAATATATTTATTAATTGAAACGAAGGGGTATGCAAGAGTTTCAGCTATTGCTGAAGCACTTCATGTTCAACCATCATCTGTGACAAAAATGGTCCAAAAACTAGACAAGGATGAATATATTCATTATGAAAAATACCAAGGATTAATTTTAACATCAAAAGGAAAAAAAGTTGGAAAACGATTAGTGTATAGACATGAATTATTAGAGGAATTTCTACAAATTATTGGAGTAGAAGAAGAAAATATCTATCAAGATGTGGAAGGTATCGAACATCATTTAAGTTGGAACTCCATTGACCGTATTGGTGATTTGGTTCAATATTTAAAAGAAGATGACTCAAGAATAGAAGATTTAAAAAAAATACAAGAACAGAGTAGTGTAGATAAATAACCGATAGTTCTATCTTTTTAGCATACTGGATATATATAAGTATGCTCTAAAAGAATGGAATGATCGCAAAATGAAAATAGATGGTGTTTTTTCTGGTGGTGGAATAAAAGCATTTGTTTTTATTGGTGCATTAAAAGCATTAGAAGAAGAGGGCTATTCTTTCGAACGAGTTGCAGGAACATCTGCGGGTGCTTTATTTGCGAGTCTAATTGTAGCAGGATTTCAATCAGATGAATTGGAAGAAATCTTTTTATCCTTAGAAGTTGATCAGTTCTTAGATCAATCTTCAATAGGAAAGTACTTCCCTTTTGTAAAATGGATCACATTATTTAGTACAATGGGACTGTACAAAGGAAAACGATTTGAAAAGTGGGTAGCAGCATTATTAGAAGAAAAGGGAATACATTCATTTGGAGATATTGAATCAGATAGACTAAAGATAATTGCTGCAGACATTACTTTAAACAAAGTGGTTGTATTTCCTGATGATCTAAAGTCTAATTATCATATTGAACCAAGTTATTTTCCAATAAGCAGAGCGATAAGAAGTAGTGTCTCGATTCCTTACTTCTTCAGACCTACAAGACTTTCTAATTTATTGTCGAGGAAAATAAGTGTCATTGTTGATGGCATGATATTAAGTAACTTTCCATTATGGATTTTTGAGCAAGATAAGAAAAGGCCGATATTAGGGATGCAATTGACAGATCCATCTATTCTGTCGAAAAATGTGAGGATTGATAATTCGGTGGATCTATTAAAAGCAATGATTGGTACGATGAGAAGAGCTTCAGATCAAAAATACATTAGCAAAAATATAGCAAACCAAATTTTATTTTTTCCTATAAATAATGTTAGTGGTACTGATTTTAATATATCAGTCGAAAAGAAAAAAGAATTAATTGCCACTGGATATAATCGAACAAAGTTACATCTTAAAACATTTAGAAAGAACAGAGCTTAAAGAGTCGCTCTGTTCTTTCTTTTTTTATTGCCATCAATTACGCGTAAGTGCGAAGCGTCTCTACGCTCTTTGCTGTGATTTATCTTATTCAATGAATGACTTTGTTTCGTTTGTTTTAAACTTGCTTTACTAGTCTGATAAGAAGTAGGATATTTTTGTTTGGATTGTTTAACTGCTTTTCTATATTTTTTAAGTTCATCTGTAGTTCGTTGTTTTACAAAGAAAAAATAGAAAATACCAAAAATAACAAAACCAGTAATAACAGCAAATAATAGCCCTCTCACTAATCCAATTGCATCTGTCGAGATAGCGCCAATCAACCCAATAAAGGCTAACCCAATTAAACCGTAGACGATATATGTGCTGATATTGTTTTTCATCACTACTCTCTCCTTTCTGTGTTGTACAATTTACAATTACTACTTTAACAATGTGTAGTCAAATGTTTATCCATGCCTCTTTATTTAGTTATACCCAAAAATAAATGGAATTTATACAGTATTAAATAATATTTTACCATGAGTTTCGATAATTTTGTGTTTAAGCCTTTTCTAACAGAAAATAAACTATAATATATTTTGAATCCGCTTACTTAATGATTATACTTCTATTTTAATAAATTTTTACTGAATTGACTAGTTTTGTTTTAAAATAGGATGAAAATATGCAAAAATGGATATTCTAATTCAAGAGGTGATAGAAATGAGACGTAAACAAAAACAATCTGAAAATATTGGGCATATTATGATTCCGAAAGTTATAAGTATTGGATTTTTTGGTGGGTTAATCTGGAGTATGGTAGCAAGTTTTACAGCTTTCTTCAATTTTACAACAGTTTCACCGAAATCATTTGTTCTACGATCATGGTTAGATGCAAAATGGACAGATCAATGGATCGGTCAGTTTGTATCTATACTCATTATCAGTATAATATCCATTTTGTTCGCATTATTATATTATTTATTTGGTAAAAAAATTCAAGGTGTGTGGGTTGGTATTATAGTTGGTATAGGCATATGGTTTCTCTTCTTTGGTTTATTTGAACCTTTATTCCCTAATATTCCGATTTTTTATCAATTAAATAGTGATACTGTTGTGACGACTCTTTGTATTTGTATATTATATGCTGTGTTCATTAGCTATTCTGTTTCATTTTCCTATGCCCAACAGCTCCATGATGAAAAAACATCATGAACTATGATATGATATTACATATAGTATACGGTTGTGCCGATACATGCCAAAATATAAAGGCGGTGTAATATGAAAAAAATATTATTATTAAATGGACCTAATTTGAATCGATTAGGAAAAAGAGAACCATCGATTTACGGGCATGAGACATTAGAAGATGTAATTAATTCAGTTGAAACGCTTCTTGAAGGCAGTGGTATTTCATTAATTGCCAAACAATCAAATCATGAAGGCATGTTGATTGATTGGATACATGAAGCTAATGATGGTTATATGGGGATTATTTTCAATCCAGGGGCATACACTCATACAAGTATCGCTATAAGAGATGCAATTAGTTCCATTGATGTGCCAGTTATTGAAGTTCATATTTCAAATGTCCATGCTAGAGAGCCATTTAGACATCATTCCATGCTTGCACCTGTATGTAAGGGTCAAATTGTTGGATTAGGAATAGAAGGTTATATATTAGCTGCGACATATTTATTAAATAATAGGAATTAATTTTTTATTTTGATAGATGTTAAAAAAGGGAGAATGCTAAAATGACACGATTACATATTCTACGTGAAGCGATGAAAGAGCAAAATGTAGACGGCGTATTAATCACTAGTCCCATCAACCGACGATATTTAACGGCTTTTACTGGGACGGCAGGTGTTGCTTTTATTACATTAGACAAAGCTTATTTCGTTACAGATTTCCGTTATACTGCACAAGCGAAAGAACAAATAAACGATTTTTTAATTATTGAACATAAAGAACCAATACCAAATGTTATTGCTAACATTGTAAAAGAAAACGAGCTGTCTAATGTTGGTTTCGAGAATAAGACAATTTCTTATGAAGAACACCTTGCTTACCAACAGAAATTAGAGACAGGATTTGTTCCTATCGGTAATATGATTGAAAAAATCCGCTTGATTAAAACAGAAGATGAGATTAATATATTAAAGGAAGCTTGTAAAATTGCTGATCAGACGTTTGAGCACATCTTGAATTATATTAAACCAGGTGTAAAAGAGATTGACATTGCGAATGAATTAGAATTTTACATGCGAAAACTAGGTGCTGTGTCTTCAAGTTTTGATATAATTGTTGCTTCTGGTTATCGCTCTGCATTACCACATGGAGTGGCATCAGAGAAAGAAATTCAAACAGGTGAACTAGTTACAATGGATTTTGGAGCATTATATCAAGGATATTGTTCGGATATTACTAGAACAGTAGCTGTTGGCCAAATTTCAGATGAGCTACATTCTATTTATCAAACAGTGTTACATGCACAAAAGCTAGGCGTGGATGGAATCAAACCCGGTTTGTCTGCAAAGAATGCTGATGCACTGACGAGAGATTATATAGATAGCTGTGGATATGGTCAATATTTTGGTCATTCTACTGGTCATGGATTAGGATTAGAAGTACATGAAATGCCAGGATTATCTTTTAAATCAGCGGAAGTGTTAGAACCAGGAATGATAGTAACAGTAGAGCCGGGGATATATGTACCTGAAATTGGCGGTTGTCGCATTGAAGATGACATATTGGTTACATTAGATGGTAACACTCGATTAACCAATTCAACAAAGGATTTAATTACAATTCCAGTAGCATAGTTTTCGATACATAATAGAGGAGGAAGAATATGATTTCAGTAAATGAATTTAAAACAGGACTAACGATTGAAGTAGATGGGGATATATGGCAGGTTCTTGAATTTCAACATGTAAAACCAGGTAAAGGAGCGGCATTTGTTCGTTCAAAACTACGTAATTTAAGAAATGGAAATATTCAAGAAAAAACATTCCGCGGTGGTGAAAAAGTAAATCGTGCACATATTGAAAACAGAAAAATGCAGTATTTATACGCATCAGGTGATGTGCATACATTTATGGATACTCACACATACGAACAAACAGAGCTTTCAACAAGTCAAATTGAAAATGAGCTAAAATATATTAAAGAAAACATGGAAGTAAATATTTTAACATATCAGAGTGAAACAATTGGAGTAGAACTTCCAAATAACGTAGAACTGACTGTGACAGAAACAGAGCCGGGAATAAAAGGTGACACTGCTAGTGGGGGTACAAAACCAGCTACACTAGAAACTGGACTTAGTGTACAAGTACCATTT
>JAJUGF010000160.1 GCA_029268495.1 Gracilibacillus sp. | reverse complement strand
GTAATACATACCCTTCAGGAAATAAAACAAAATCCTCATCATGCAAATCTCTCAAATTAACATGACTTTGTTCAGCTAATGTGTGTGTGTTAGGTACAAGTGCATAAAAATTTTCCGAAAATAAAATATCTCCAATAATATAGGGATGATCTGATGGTACAGGTCCTAAAAATGCTACATCAATTTCTCTGTTCTCTACAGACTCAATTAAGAAATTATAAGAACCTTGCCTTAATTGAAATGCGATTTTTGGATGCTTTTTTTTGAACTCTGATACAACCGTTGGAAGTAAATTACTTGCCAAGCTTGTCGGGAAACCTATTTTAATAGAACCACGTTCTGGATCAATATATTCATCTATCTGTTTCTTCGCGTGATCAATTGCCTTTAATGCTGATTTTGTATGTGTCAAAAAAACCTTTCCTATGTGTGTAAGACGGACATTTCTTCCTTCTCTTTCAAACAATTCAACACCTAATTCTGATTCTAAGTTTGCTATCTGCCGACTAATAGCAGATTGAGCAACGTGTAGTTCTGCGGCCGCTTCAGAGACGTGTTCCCTTTCAGCAACTTCAACAAAGTAACGTAATTGACGCAATTCCATATATCCAACTCCTTATTTATATCAAAAATAGATTATATTAATATAAACTATATATTGTTTAGATTGATTAAAAAAACTACAATAATAGTACACACCTTAAACTTGTAATGAATGAATGGGGGACAACGCAAAATGACGTATGTTGATTTACCTAAACCGCAAGGATTATATGACCCAAGCTTCGAACATGACGCTTGTGGAATTGGCTTGTACGCAAATATAAAAGGAAAACAAACACACGAAATTGTTACAAAAGCATTAGATATGTTATGTAAATTAGAACACCGTGGTGGTCAAGGTAGTGATCCGAACACAGGTGATGGTTCTGGATTAATGGTTCAGATTCCTGATCAATATTTTAGAAAAGAATGTATCGATTTTAACATACCAAATGTCGGTGACTACGGTGTAGGAATGCTTTTTTTATCACAAGATGAACATGAACAACAAGCAGCGATAAATAAAGTGAATGAATACATCGCATTAGAAGGGCAACAATTAATCGGGTGGCGAGAAGTGCCTATCAATGCTGAAGTTATTGGTAATGGTGCCAAAGAGACGCTACCTGTCATTCGTCAAGTATTTATCGGGAAAAAAGATCAATCGATGGATGATTTATCTTTTGAGCGAAAATTATATATTATTCGGAAACAAGCAGAAAATTGGGCAAATAAGGAAGGTATGCGATTCTACTTTCCTAGCTTATCTGCAAATACGATTGTTTATAAAGGTTTACTTACTTCAGGTCAAGTATACCAATTTTATTTAGATTTACAAGATGAGACATTCATCTCGGCATTTGCTCTTGTTCACTCAAGATTCAGCACGAACACATTTCCTTCATGGGAAAGAGCACACCCGAATCGCTATTTAATTCATAACGGAGAAATTAATACAATTCTTGGAAATATCAATTGGATGCGCGCTCGAGAAAAACAATTTGTATCAGATGCATTTGGTGATGACTTAAACAAAATTTTACCAATAATCAATGGTGGTGGCAGTGACTCTGCTACTTTAGATAATGCTTTAGAATTCTTTACTTTAGCAGGGAGAGAACCTGCGCATGCTGCAATGATGCTCATACCAGAACCTTGGGAAAAGAATCCACATATGAACGAGAAGAAGAGAGCTTTTTATCAATATCATAGCATGATGATGGAACCATGGGATGGACCAACTTCCATCACTTTCACAAACGGAAAGCAAATTGGAGCGATTTTAGATCGCAATGGACTTAGACCTGCGAGATATTATGTGACAAAAGATGATTACATCATATACTCTTCAGAAGTTGGTGTCATCGACTATGAAGAAGAGAACATCCTGTTAAAAGAAAGATTGAGCCCAGGTAAGATGTTACTTATTGATCTCGAACAAGGTAGGATTATTTCAGATAATGAAATAAAAGACAAAATTGCAAATGCGCATCCATATCAAGATTGGTTAAAAGAACAAATCGTCTCATTGGCAGTTGAGGCAGATAACGAAGTAGATAAAGATACAAATATAACACAAAAACAGAAAGCATTTGGCTATACAACAGAAGATATAGAAAAATACATTTTACCTTTAGTAACAGGTGGTAAAGATCCAATTGGTGCGATGGGTACAGACACACCATTAGCAGTTCTATCAGAGCGTCCTCAAAGCTTGTTCAATTATTTTAAACAACTGTTTGCACAAGTAACAAATCCGCCGATTGACGCTTATCGCGAAAAAATTGTTACTTCAATGATCACGTGGCTATGTGGAGAAGGAGACATCCTTCATCCAGAGAAAACAAAAAGTTTACGAATAAAATTAGAAACACCAATATTATCAAACATACAAATGAAGTATTTGGTTGATATGAATAACAAAGAAATAATCTCAACAACAATTGATACAACTTACCAAGGAAACATAGAAGCAGCACTCGAACGGATCTTTAACCGTGCTAAATTAGCTATTGAAGATGGGGCGAACATACTAATACTTTCAGATAAAAATATAAATAAATCTAATCCTGCACTTCCTATTCTTCTTGTTGTTAGTGGTTTACACCAGTATTTAATCCGTGAAGGACTACGTACAAAAGTTAGCATAATCGCACAATCAGGTGAAGTGAGAGAGGTTCATCAATTTGCCGCATTATTAGGCTATGGTGTCGATGCCATACATCCATATTTAGTTTATCAAACATTATATTCTCTTATTGATTCGAATGATTTAGTAATGTCATTTTCGGATGCTCAAGTACGTTATATTGATGCAATAACTGAAGGAATTATAAAAGTAATGTCTAAAATCGGAATTTCTACCATTCAAAGTTATCGAGGTGCTCAAATTTTTGAAGCTGTAGGGATAAGTAAAAGTGTGATAAATAAGTATTTCACTGGTACAGCATCACAAATAGACGGAATCGATTTATCTATCATCCAATTAGAAAATGAGAAGAGACATCAGAATGGATTTAAAGCAACAACTCATCCCTCATTAGATTCAGGAAGTGACTTTCAATGGCGTAAAACTGGTGAATTTCATGCGTATAATCCGACAACCATTCACACATTACAATGGGCATGTCGAAGAGGAGATTATGATTTATTTAAAAAGTTTTCTAACGCGGCCAATGAAGAAAGAATTGGATTCTTACGTAATTTATTTGATTTCAAAACAACGAAATCCATCCCTATTGATCAGGTGGAAACAGAAGAATCTATTGTAAAACGTTTTAAAACTGGCGCGATGTCATATGGTTCGATAAGTCAGGAGGCTCACGAGGCATTAGCTATAGCAATGAACCGAATTGGTGGCAAGAGCAATAGCGGTGAGGGTGGCGAAGATGCAACGAGATATCAAATAGATGAAAATGGCGATTTACGATCTAGTGCAATCAAGCAAGTTGCATCAGGCAGATTTGGTGTAAAGAGTCATTATTTAGTTAATGCGACCGAGTTACAAATTAAAATGGCTCAAGGTGCAAAACCAGGTGAGGGCGGCCAATTACCATCTGATAAAGTGTATCCGTGGATTGCTGACGTAAGAGGATCCACACCAGGAGTAGACCTAATTTCACCACCTCCACATCATGATATCTATTCGATAGAAGACTTAGCTCAATTGATTCATGATTTAAAAAATGCCAATCGTCATGCTCGAATAAGTGTGAAGCTTGTAGCAAAATCAGGTGTCGGTACTATTGCTGCGGGTGTGGCAAAAGGTAATGCAGATGTAATATCAGTTGTAGGTTACGATGGAGGGACAGGAGCAAGTCCAAAAACAAGTATTAAGCATGCTGGCTTACCATGGGAACTTGGTCTAGCAGAAGCTCATCAAACATTAATGTTAAATGGACTTAGAGATCGAGTGGTACTAGAAACAGATGGTAAATTGTTGACAGGTAAAGATGTCGTGATGGCTGCATTACTTGGTGCAGAAGAATTCGGTTTTGCAACCGCACCTTTAGTTGTCATTGGATGTGTCATGATGAGAGTTTGTCATATGGATACTTGTCCTGTGGGTGTAGCTACACAAAACCCAGAATTAAGAAAGAAATTCACAGGTGACCCTGATCATGTAGTAAATTATATGATGTTTTTGGCTAGAGAAGTTAGAGAAATTATGGCAGAACTAGGATTCAAAACAATAGATGAGATGGTTGGACGTACAGATGTGTTAACAACATCACCTAGAAAAGACTCCCATTGGAAAGCTAAATATTTAGATTTATCTACACTTTTATATCAAATAAAAGGACCTAGAACGAATAAAAACCAGCAGAATCATCACATTGAACAGTCATTAGACTTAAGAGAAATATTACCAAAAGTGCAAGAAGCAATTGATACGAAAATGAAGATAGAGGCTACTTTCCCAATAAAAAACACAGATCGTGTTGTTGGCACAATCATAGGTAGTGAAATTTCTAAAAAATATGGGGAAAAAGGATTAGACGAGGATACAATTTCTTTAACATTTACAGGGTCAGCCGGTCAGAGCTTTGGCGCATTTATCCCTAAAGGGCTGACATTAACGGTTATTGGAGACGCAAATGATTATGTTGGTAAAGGATTATCAGGCGGTAAAATTATTGTTCGCGCATCTGAAAAAACAACCATTGATCCTGGAAATAATGTAATATCAGGAAATGTATCTTTTTATGGAGCTACTAGTGGAAGTGCATATATTCAAGGATATGCAGGAGAGAGATTTGCAGTTAGAAATTCTGGTGCAACAATCGTTGTAGAAGGTGTTGGGGATCATGGATGTGAATATATGACTGGAGGTCGTGTTGTTATCCTAGGAAATGTAGGCAAAAATTTCGCTGCTGGAATGTCTGGTGGGGTTGCTTATATTAAACCTGACGATATCGATGCAACAAAACGATTGATTAATCATGAGTTGATACAATTGGATTCACTAACAAGAGAAGAAGAAATGGAGCTTAAACAATTAATTACCAATCATTTTTACTACACGAAAAGTGATAAAGCAGCAATTACACTGCAACACTGGGAAGATGAAGTAAAGAAATTTATCAAAGTAATTCCAACAGACTACAAATTAATGCTAAAACAAATAAACTATTTTATTGAAAAAGGATACTCACTAGATGAAGCGAGAAACGAGGCTTTTCAGTCAAAAAAAGAGAATAGAATGACTGTAACTAATATGCAAGAAGAAGTGTACACGAATTAGAAAGGAGTTATCATATAATGGGAAAAGCTACAGGCTTTATGGAATACAAAAGAGAAACTGCAATAGAACGAAATCCTACAGAGAGAGTAAATGATTGGAATGAATATTCTGTTCCTTTTTCAGATGAAGTAGCAAAAACTCAAGCATCGCGCTGTATGGATTGTGGCACACCTTTTTGTCATATCGGAATGGACATCGAACATACAACTTCTGGTTGTCCTGTCTATAATTTAATACCTGAATGGAACGATTTAGTTTATAAAGGAAAATGGAAAGAAGCATTAGATAGATTATTATTAACGAACAATTTCCCTGAATTTACTGGAAGAGTATGTCCCGCTCCTTGCGAGGGATCATGTACATTGTCTATTCATGATCCTGCAGTAACGATTAAAAATATTGAACAAAAAATCATCGATAAAGGTTTTGAAGAAGGATGGATCACACCTAGAATTCCAAAAGAACGAACTGGTAAAAAGGTGGCGATTATCGGATCAGGTCCAGCCGGTCTCGCTGCAGCAGATCAACTGAATCAAGCGGGACATACTGTTGTTATTTACGAAAAGGCAGATCGCGCTGGCGGCTTACTAACGTATGGAATTCC
>JAJUGF010000159.1 GCA_029268495.1 Gracilibacillus sp. | reverse complement strand
TTTGTGGGACGCAGGGAATCTGAGAGCGACGCAGGGATAAAGTGTGAGACGCAGGGAATCTGAGAGCGACGCAGGGATAAAGTGTGAGACGCCGGGAATCCTGGAGCGACGCAGGGATAAAATGCGAGACGCCGGGAATCTTGGAGCGACGCAGGAATAAAGTGCGAGACGCCGGGAATCTGAGAGCGACGCACGAATCCTATGTGATCCATTCTTGAATAAACCAATTCAACATTGAATAAGTTCCACCCACAAAAGAATAAATTTAAAAAATGCTTGGTTTTCATTAAATTCCAAGCATTTTTTAATTTGAATTTTATTAAATTGATTTATTGTGTGTTGGCTGGATGTTGATTAATGTGCTGTGTTGGAGAATTCCAGCGTGGCTAGGAGAATCCCTGCGTGGCACAGAGAATCCCTGTGTGGATGGAGTAATCCCGGTGTGGCACAGAGAATTCCAGCGTGGCTAGAAGAATCCCAGCGTGGCCAGAGTAATCCCTGCATGGCTCAGAGAAACCCTGCGTCGCCTACGTTCTCTCCATCCAACCGTCCATTCATTTCTTCAATACATAATATCTTCCCTTTGATGTTCCTCTTGGTTCTAGAAAGGGTGCTTGTCTTAATAGGTTATACGCGGTGTGGGAACTGTCTAATCCTAAGAAATGTTTGCATTCTGTGTTTGTGATGCGATTGTTGACAAAGCAGAAATAATCGAGCAGGTCTTCAAGATGGGCATCGCGCGAGACGTGCTTACATCTGAGGCAACACCACGTATAGCGGGTTCGCTTCATGCCAAGTGTATAGCATTTTGGACAAAGAACACCTTGTGCATATGGGGTGAAAGAAGTATTAAATGTGTAGTGTATTTCTGTATGGTGGGTTAATAAGTACTTCTTTAATCTTAGTAGTTGATCGCGTTTTAGGATTTCTTGTTGGTGCTTATTAGCTAGATGGGGGATGGCGCTTTTCAGATGGCCGAAATGCATCACGCGTTCGTGGATCCATTTGCTTGTTTGATCTGTAATAATTTTTGCGTGTGAATTGCTTAAACCAACAATTGTTTCAATAGGGTAATCGGCTCTATTCAGCCATTGGCGGAGTTGATCGCGTTGTTCTTCTGATTGAATGATGGGATCTAGCATGTCGAATTTATCATGGATAAAGTTCTTCCCGTATTCGGAATAATTGAATTGACCAGAGCTGCTTTTGGATTCAATGATTAATGCGAATGAAGTTGTGAGCAAAAGGGAGTCTATTTGGAAGTATGTGTTACCTATTTTTGTTGGTAGGCGGATACCGGGGATGTAGATGGCCTTTTTGGAATGTAGAAAACCCAATCGTTCCATATGAAAGTCTAAATCACATTCTGCTTCATGGCCTTTTCTTTCGCGTTGATATTGTCGCTCCAATTCATTGCGGATGGGTGACTCTGCATAACGGACGGAGCCACGCCGTAATCGAATGAGTGAATCTGATGGTTTACGTTTGTTCAAATTAGTAGCCTCCTTTCTATAAGTTAGTATTCGACATCACTGGACAAAATCCTTTTTTTGAAAATAAAAAAAGTGACTGTAATTAAAACAGTCAAATTATTCCCTTCCCTATTGGTCCTCCGAAGTTATACACTAAATGTGGGTTTGCCTTATTTTTTGTTTGTGATAACAAACTTTCTAATGTTGGTTGCAATCACTATATTCCCTACACATACTCGAAGTTCGACTTCAGATCCATGCATAATTCCTAGCTCTTTTGCAATGCATGTTGATATACGTAAAGCTAAGCTATCTCCCCATTTGCAAACTAGTAATATTTACCCTTCCATTTGAATATCAAAAGTTCTCTTAAAAAATTCAAAATATTCAAAAAATATATCCATACCGTTACATAAGAACTATAATAAAGAGTATGAAAAGTTACTTTAATCACAACTATCCTAGGCATTCAACATAAAATTTCCAGTCATATAACAAAAACTGAAAAGGAGGATAAGGAATATTCTAGTTGTTACAACATAAAAAAGAGAGGTGAAACAATATGAAAAAAATCTTTTCGTTAGTATTAATTTTCATTTTATTGTCTGGCAATATTACACCATTGCAAGGAACACCATTAGAAACGTCATCAAGTGTGAATGATATATATTCAATACCACCACAGGCGAACTGGGCTGTGACGGATTATGAATCAGGATTTTATTATAGTGTAGAATCTCAATATCTCAATTCATTTGCTCTAGAGGCTTCACAAATTCCTATTAATGCTAACTGGGCAGTAGCTAATAATCCGGATGAGTATAATATGTATTTTTATTCCGATGGCGTATCAATAGATTACACTAACAGTTCTGATAAAATACCATATACCGCGAAATGGGCTGTAGAATATATACAAGGTAATAATTATCCAAATATACAGTATTGTTATTCTGCAACTGATTCAGTGAAATGTGTAACGGATATCAATAGTATTCCTGTCAATGCAAATTGGGTGACGACTATTGATACTGGGAGTTCTAATACATTTTATAATAGTACAATGAACATGCCTCCCTCCTCGCAGAATTCAAGTGTGACAGTTTTAGAAAGTCACGTTAATCAAATGGAAAATATCTATACATTTTCACCAAGCGATTTCCCGTATTCTGATCCAGAACAAGATCAGTTCGATCATATTCGCTACAAAGGGGCACCAACTGGCGGAATACTATTTTATGATAGTAATAGCAATGATCGCTTAGATGTCGGGGAGGAAATTGATGGGAATGGGTCCGGGTCCCTTGCAAGAGAAAGTATCGAACGAGGAAAATTAAAATATATAGCAACAACAAGCCAAGACCAATCATTCTCTTTCGAAGTACATGATGGAATGAGTTATAGTTTAGAATCTTATACAATGACGCTTGAAGTTGATCCGAAACCAACTGCAACATTCTTTACTCATGCGACAAACCCAACAAATGCAAATCCTATACCAATAACCGTTACATTTAGTGAATCTGTAACTGGCCTTGATATAAATGATTTTACTGTAACAAATGGCGAAGTGACAAGTGTTTCTGGAAGTTCTACAGACTACAACATTGAACTTACACCATATAGCGATGGAGAAGTTACGATAACACTTAATGAGAATGCGGTTGTAGATAATAAGGTTAATGGTAATAGGGAGACTGAAACTTTCACAATATTATATGACAGCACACCACCAGCCAATCCAACTATTCAAATTAATATGGGTGCCTACGTAACAAACAGCACAAATGTTGAACTCTATAAATCGTTCGATGGAGATAATTCATCATTAATACAGATGCAATTCTCAATAAATGGAGGAACGTGGTCTGCATGGGAGTCTTTTGTACCTTTAGAATATTTCACAATTCCAGATGAAGATGGCTTGCATACCATATCAATGAAATTACGGGACCTTGCAGGAAACGAATCAGAAATCGTCTCTGATTCTATTCATTTAGACAGGACTGCTCCAGCAGTGATTGGGGTGGAGAATGGTTCGTATTATAAAACCGAACGTACCATCACTTTTTCGGAAGGTGTTAACGCTATATTAAATCGTTTAGGAAATGAGATAGGATTGCAGGCTACCACGGTCGTGAAAGAGGAGGGTGCATACACATTAATTGCTACTGATTATGCTGGGAATGAAACAACAGTTAACTTTACAATTGATTACACTGCACCAATCATTTCATATACATTGAATCCTACTACATTTACGAATGATAACGTCATGGCGAATGTCGAAATGAATGAATATGGCGAACTTAAATGGGCACAAGGAAGTCATGATGAATCCTATATGAATACTCATGGGGAGAAGATTACAAATGGAGCTTTTATAGCAACCGAAAATGGCACATATACCATTCTAGCAAAAGATATTGCTGGTAATACAACGGTTACAGAAATAGAAGTTTCCAATATTGATAGGGATCACCCTGTTATCACGTTGAACGGTGATCAAATCATTCAAATTGAAAAAGGACAAGCATATACAGAATTAGGATATGCGGTTATAGATGAAACAGAAGGTGATCTTACTGATTCAGTTACTGTAAATGACAATGTGGATACATCTACCATTGGCACATATACAGTTACCTATTCTGTAAAGGATACGGCAGGGAATGATGCAGAAGTTAGTAGAAAAGTGGAAGTAATACCTACTAAAGTCACACTTACTGGCATATCTGCACAATTACCAAGTATTGATGTGACGAATGCAGAACCGAACGCGACATTATACCTAATGAATGAAGCAAATGAACAAGTCGCAACAGGAACTGCTAATGAGAATGGGACATATACGTTTGATGCGATTGACTTTGATACAAATTATTATGTGGTACAAGAGGTAAATCAACTTCAAAGCGCACCATCAAATGTGACATCCATTCATGCATCGAGTAATAATAGTCTAGCAAACTTAGAATCTAGTGTAGGTACTTTATCACTGAATTTCGATAGTGATGTATTAGATTATGAATTAGTAGTAGATAACGCGGTCACTACAATATCTCTTGTCCCAACTACTGCAAATGAGCAAGCATCAGTAAAAATAAATGGTACGACAGTTGCATCAGGAGATACTTCGGAAAATATTCCACTAAATGTTGGGGATAATGTTCTCACAATTGAAGTAACAGCAGGGGACCAATCAACAAAGACGTACACTTTACATGTCAAACGATTAAGCAATAATGCAGATTTGTCGAATATCGAGCTTAGTGTTGGTGCACTTAATGAAACATTCGCAAGTGATGCAACTAATTATACTGCGACGCTAGCGGACGAGGCGAATCAAGTTGCAATCACTGCGACAAAATCAGACGCATTAGCTAATGTGAAAATTCAATCAGAAAGCACCAATTCTACTACGATTGATTTAGTAGAAGGAGGTAATGTAGTCGAGATTGAAGTGACGGCAGAAGATGGTTCTGTAAAAATGTATACAGTAAACATTGAATATGTGAAAAACATCTATTCGATTCATTTTGAAACAAATGGTGGCATACCAATGAATGCAATGCCTGTACAGTATGGTGCATCACTTAACATATTGCCATTACCAATAAAAGTAGGATATACATTCGAGGCGTGGTATTTAGATGAGGCATTAACAGAGCCGTTACAACAGACGACAATGCCAGCGGAAGATCTAACATTATATGCAAAATGGAACATGAAAGAATATGAAGTGATTTTCCAAGATGTATTTGGTTTGGAGATAGATTCGCAAGTTGTGCAACATGGAAATGCAGCAACAGCACCACAACCGCCAATTCGAATTGGCTATACATTCACTGGATGGGACAAAGAATTCTCAAATGTAACAGGAGACTTAATCATTAGTCCAATTTACGAAATCAATCAATATACCGTCATTTTCCAAGATTTTGATGGTACAGAATTAGCGAGGGAAGTTGTATATTTCGGCCATGAAGCATCAGAGCCAATCCACCCAACACGCATTGGATATACATTTATCGATTGGGACAAGACATTCCAATTTGTAGCGGAAAATTTACAAATTACAGCTCAGTATGCAATTAATCAATATGAAATGACTTTTGATTCTGAAGGTGGAAGTAATGTCGAACCAATCACAGCGAATTATAACGCAGCATTAGAAGCACCAACATCACCAACAAAAGAAGGCTACACGTTCGATGGTTGGTATATAGATGAAGCATTCACATCTCCATTCAACTGGGAAAATGCGACAATGTCAGCGGAAAGCCTAACATTGCATGCAAAATGGCAGATCAACGAATATGAAGTAACATTCTTAGACGGAGACGGACAAGTATGGCATACAACAAATGTGAAGCATGGAAGTAAAGCAACAGTACCAGCCGATCCAACAAAAGACGGTTATCTTTTCACAGGTTGGGATGTTGATTTCACA
>JAJUGF010000158.1 GCA_029268495.1 Gracilibacillus sp. | reverse complement strand
GTTCGTTTTTAAAGATAAAAAAATAAAGCAGCTATTAACTAACTACTTTATTTACTACATTTACTCCACCTGTCACAGGGATGATACTACCTGTAATCATATCAGAATCTTCTTCACATAGAAATGTAATCAATCTAGCAATATCTTGACCACATCCCGGACGACCAATTGGTGTTTTTCCATCATCCATTTGACGCATCTCATCAATATCTAGTTCTTTTTTATCCCCAGTTATATCCCCAGGACTGACCATATTTGCTGTAATACCATATTCCGCTTCTTCTAATGCGATGGTTTTGGTTAATGACGCCAAGCCTACTTTAGCTGCTCCATATGCAGCACGATAGACCCAACCAGGGGAATGATCCGCATCTTGGAATCCATATGTAATAATTCGGCCAAACTTTTGTTTACGCATGACTGGTATCGTATGTTTCAAAAAGTGAAATACTGCACTTAAATTACCTTCTACCATCTCATACCATTCATCATCTGAATAATCAATTAATTTCTTTCTATCAAAAATGTATGGACCTGCATTGTTAATCAAATAATCAATCCGACCAAATTTGTTCATTGCTTCATTAAATATTTTTTGAATGTCTTCTTTTTTCGTTACGTCACCTTGAACAAACTGAACATGATCTGCATATTGTTGCCATTCTTCTTTCAACTCTACAATCTTATTTACATCACTTCGATAGTTCACTGTCACAGAGCAACCTTTCTTTAGAAATTCCTCTGTGACCTTTTTCCCTATCCCTTTTGAACCCGCTGTAACAATTGCATGTCTCAACTATTTCACCTTCTTTTTTTAGTATCTCATGCGATTTATCGATTTAATAATGTCAAAAACTCCATTCGAGCATCTGCTTGTTCTGTAAATATGCCTCTAACAGCTTTTGTTGTTGTTACGGCGTCTTTCTTTTGAATACCTCGCCCACACATACACATATGTTTTGCTTCTATGACAACCATCGTACCTTGTGGTTCTAATATTTCTTCCATTGCATCCGCAATTTGACTCGTTAAATTTTCTTGTACTTGAAATCTTTTGGCATAACCTTCTACAAGTCTTGCAATTTTAGATAATCCTGTTATTTTCTTGTCCGGAATATATCCAACATGAGCGACACCAAAGAAAGGAGCAAAATGATGTTCACATGTTGAATAAAATTCAATATCTTTCACTAAAACTAACTCACGATGCTTTACATCAAATTGTTTCATTAAATGTTCTTTTGGATCTTCGCGATACCCCTCTGTGTACTCAAGAAATGCTTTTACAACTCGCTCTGGTGTTTCTTGTAATCCTTCTCGATCTGGGTCATCTCCACATAATTCAATTAGTTCACGTAACGCACGCATAACCTTATGTGCTTGTTCTGATTTACCTTGATCTTTATTTAAAAGAATCGATATTTTTTCATTTAATTTTGAATCACTTATCGTCATTATTCTTTAACCCCATTCCCATTTGTTGAGACTTCATGCAAAAAGTCTTTCTACGTTCAATCAAATTAGTTTTTTTCTATTATTTTCTATCTTTATATTTTCATACTTCTTCTATATAAAATATATCTTGGTGTCTTATTATGATACTTATGTTAGCATTGAAATTAAAAAAATGCTAGTTAAAAGAACGAATATAATTTAATAATTATTATTGTTAAATAAGTGGTGAATAAAGAAAAGCCAGAATTCCCTAATCTTATAATAGGTGAATTCTGGCTTTTTTTAATTATTGCGTTACATCATAACCTTGCTCTTCTATTGCTTCAACCATCGCATCAGGGGAAACAGCTTCTTCATTGTATGTTACTGTCACTGTTCCTTCTTCTAGATTAACTTCTGCCTTTGTCACACCTGATAATTCTTGTAGTGCTCCTTCCACAGACATTTTGCAATGCCCACAAGTCATCCCTTGTACATGTAATGTTTTTTCCATTATCATTCACTCCTCGTATATTATATTTAAAAGTTAATTTTAAAAATTAACTTTTCTCACTATTATAATTTTACTCGTTTTAAACGAAGTGCGTTTGTTACCACACTAACAGAACTGAGTGCCATCGCTGCACCTGCAATCCATGGCGCGAGTAGACCAATTGCTGCAATTGGTATTCCAGCAGTGTTATAACCGAATGCCCAAAACAGATTTTGGCGAATATTCTTCATTGTCAACTGACTGATTTTAATTGCTTTCGGAATGAGCAACAATTCCCCACCAAGTACGGTCACATCTGCTGCTTCAATCGCTACTTCTGTTCCAGTTCCAATTGCAATTCCAATATCTGCAACAGCTAACGCAGGTGCATCATTAACACCATCACCAACCATAGCTACTTTCTTACCTGTTGCCTGGATTTCTTTTACTTTAGCAGCTTTTTCTTCAGGTAATACTTGGGCAATGACGTGACGAATCCCAACTTGTTTCGCAATTGCATGTGCTGTTCTTTCATTATCACCTGTTAGCATCACTACTTCTAATCCTGCATTTTCTAATTCTTTAATTGCTTTTGCTGCTGTTTCTTTTACTGTATCTGCAACAGCTACAATACCACGATATTCTCCATTAATCGCTATTAACATCGCTGTCTTACCTTCCACTTCATATGCTACCATTTCTTCTTCTGCAGAACGAACATTTACATTTGACTCTTGCATTAATTTACGTGTCCCTACAAGAACATCGTTGCGATCAATCGTCGCTTTAATACCATGCCCTGGTATTGCTTCAAATGTGTCGACATTCTTCCATTCAATTGCTTGCTCCGTAGCATATGTCACGATTGCTTCTGCCAAAGGATGCTCTGAGCCTTTTTCTGCACTTGCCAGATATTGCAATGCTTCTAAATCTCCAGTAAAGTTCGTCACTTCTGGCTTCCCTTTTGTAATGGTACCCGTTTTGTCTAAGACAATTGCTTCTAATTGATGTGTTTTCTCCAAATGTTCGCCACCTTTAAACAAGATGCCATTTTCTGCAGCTTTCCCAGTTCCGACCATAATAGATGTCGGTGTAGCTAACCCAAGTGCACATGGACATGCAATCACAAGTACTGCAATAGAAGCAATTAACGCTTGTTCAAATTGACCTGGTGCAACAAATAAAATCCAAATGATAAACGTTAAAATACTGATTCCGACAACAATAGGAACAAAATATCCTGATATCACATCTGCTAATCGTTGGATTGGTGCTTTAGAACCTTGTGCTTCCTCTACAACCTTCACAATCGATGCTAATGCTGTATCTTTCCCTACTTTTACTGCTTCTATTTCAATGACACCATTCTTATTCAATGTGGAACCAATTACTGTATCTCCTTTGTCCTTTTCCATCGGGATGGATTCACCTGTAAGCATGGACTCATCTACAGAAGTTCTTCCTTTTGTTATCGTTCCATCTACAGGTATCTTTTCGCCTGGTTTTACGATAAGTGTATCGCCAACTGCCACATCTTCAATCGGAATCATGACTTCTTTACCATCTCTCAAAACACGTGCTTCTTTCGCTTGCAATTGCAATAACGATGAAATGGCATTTGTTGTTTGACTCTTTGCTCTTGCTTCTAAATATTTACCAAATAGAATCAATGTGATAAGCACCGCACTTGTTTCAAAATATAAATGCGGCATATAAGATGGATTCCCAACTGTTTTGATTGCTTCATATACACTATAGAAATAAGCGGCACTCGTACCTAATGCAACAAGAACATCCATATTCGCTCCACCATTGCGAAGATTTTTATATGCCCCAACATAAAATTGCCATCCAATAATAAATTGTACAGGTGTAGCTAAAATAAATTGAAATAAAGGATCCATAAAGACTGCCGGAATCGTTAACTGAAATAAATGCACGAACATAGTTACTAATAATGGCGCGGATAACAATGCCGAGATAATTAATTTCAATCGCATTTGTTTACGTTCTTTCTCTTTATGTGATTGTTTTTCAGTCGTATCAGCTTTTGGCTTTGCGTCATATCCCAATTTCTGAATTTTATTTATAAGATCGTCTGTTTGAATCATACTTGGATTAAATTCTATTTGGGCACTTTCAGTTGTTAAATTCACACTCGCCGTAGCAACACCTTCTTGCTTGTTCAGAACTTTTTCAATCCGCGTGGAACAGGCTGCACATGTCATTCCAAACACATCGAGTTCCGCTTTTTCCGATATCACTCCATAACCTACTTTTTTGATTTTCTCCGTTATATCATCAATCGACGCTTTATCTGTATCGAACGCGACCGTTGCTTTTTCTGTAGTCAAATTCACTTGTGCGTCCACACCATCCATTTTGTTTAACACTTTCTCTACACGACTACTACAAGAAGCACATGTCATTCCAGTTACACCTAATGTTACTTTTTTTGTTGCACCCATTTGTTCTCCTCCTTATCTGTATCATCATTTACATGCTTATAATTGAAAAAAGGTACCTACATATCTGTCTTCTTTATTCTACCCACTAGTGAATGCCTATATAAAAAGTAGTTCAATTAAGTTTATGATTATACTATACCCCTATACGGTATAATAGTCAAGAAAGAAAAATCCTTTTAGATAACTAAAAGGGTACAAACATTCATTTGACATATATTTAGAGCAGTGAAATGTAGAAAACACTACATCCCTTATTTACCAAACTGCTTCATCACTTGCATTAATTCATCAATAATTTCTTCTCCATCACCTTGTTCTACTGCATGCTTTACACAGTGATTAATATGTCTTTCTGTAACAGAAAAACCTACATTCTTTAGCGCAGATTGAATTGCACTTATCTGAACTAAAATATCGACACAGTAACGATCTTCTTCGACCATTTTTTGAATGCCTCGTACTTGGCCTTCGATTCGTTTCAGACGATTCATGACTTTTTGTTTCTCATTTTCTGATCTAGGTTTAATTGGCTGTTCGTGTAAGAATTCTTCCAATATGCACACATCCCTTCTTATACTCATTATACTACACCCCCACAGGGTATGACGCAACAAATATTACTTCTATTGTTATGTCGTCTCTCCTTTAACCAATTCCACGTCAAACACATTGTTGTTTACTTGTTTCACAGACTTTCCTTCTATTTGTTCGATTAAAGAATGGCATAGCATTTTTCCCATACTTTCAATTGGTTGCTTAATTGTTGTAAGTAATGGTTGCTTGAGCATTCTTGTAAAACTATGATAATCATATCCAATTATTTTCACTTGCTCTGGTACCTGAATCCCGTTTTCAGTTGCGTACATATATAACGTGTATGCCATAATATCATTACTACAAAAGATTCCATCATAATCCTCAAGATACGCACCAATTTCTTTATCAATATAATTCCAATTGTCTTCAAATGTCGCTTTAATATGCGCACCCTCTAGTATCTTCCATTCCACATTCGATTTCATACATTTCAACTGAAAAGCATCGCCACGTCGATTTGCTAATAAGTCATTATCTAATGGACCAGAAATGTATAATAATTTTTTACATCCTTGATCAATGAGGTGTTGTGTCGCCATCTCCCCGCCTCTGAAATTATCACTTGCAACATAAGGAATCGTAGGAGATAAGATTCTGTCAAAGGACACAAGCGGCATGCCAACATTACGGTATGCCTCTACTTCTTGAGAATGACTACACATAATAATACCATCTACTCTATTTTGTTTAAGCATTGTGATATAATTCGCCTCTTTTTCGGCCTCTTGTAATGAATTACACACTAACAATTTTAAATGATGTCTACTTGCTGTCGATTCAATCCAATTAATTAATTCAGCAAAAAATGGATGACTTAAATCTGGTACAATCACCCCAATAACAGATGATTGATTTTTCAATAATGCTCTTGCAATTTGATTTGGTTGATAATCTAATGCCTTCATTGCTTCTTCCACTTTTTGACGTGTTTCTTTACCAATATACCCTCTATTATTTAACACGCGT
>JAJUGF010000157.1 GCA_029268495.1 Gracilibacillus sp. | reverse complement strand
TTGAAGTGAGTATAGAGGTGCAATGACCATTAGTACATAGTTTGAAGAGATGTGTCTTATGAAAACTATCGAAAGGGGGATTTGCCGAAGTATGAATATACCGCATCATATATTCATACTGGTCCTACATTAAATAAATGTAGGGCTGTCATATAGACAAAACAATCTATATGGAGGGCTATCTCACGCATCTGTCTAAATACCATTTACATCTGATGCCACAATGAGATCTCTCATTGTGGCATTTTTTATTTAAATGAGTAAAGTCCTTTTGACGAAAATGCAAACAACAACATATTTCGAGAGGTGAAAATAATGAATTTTGGACGTCTTATTACAGCGATGGTGACACCATTTAATGAAACAGGTCAAATTGATTATGAAAAAACAGAAAAATTAGTAGAATATTTATTAGCTAATGGTACGGAAGCAATTGTGGTCAATGGAACAACAGGCGAATCTCCTACTCTGACACATGAAGAAAAACTTCAACTTATACAATACGTCGTTAAAGTTGTCAATAAACGTGTTCCAATTATAGCTGGAACGGGTTCTAACAACACATACGCTTCGTTAGAATTAACAAAACAAGTCGAATCATTCGGTGTGGATGCTATTATGTTAGTATGTCCGTATTATAACAAGCCATCTCAAAGAGGGATTTATGAGCATTTCAAAACAATTGCTGAAGCAACTAAGTTACCTATTATGCTCTACAATATTCCGGGCAGAACTGGTGTAAACATGCTTCCCGAAACGATTATTGAATTAGCAAAAATAAACAATATTGTCTGTGTAAAAGAAGCAAGTGGTAATCTAGATGCAATGACTAAGATTATTAGAGAAACTCCAAGTAATTTTTCTCTATATAGTGGAGATGACAGTCTTACATTACCTATATTAGCTATAGGTGGTGCAGGCGTAGTTTCTGTAGCAAGTCATATTATAGGAAAAGAAATGCAACAAATGATATTCCAATTTTTATCTGGAAATGTAGTAGACGCTGCCTATCAACATCAAGACTTACTTCCATTGATGCAATCATTATTTATTGCACCAAATCCTACACCAGTAAAAGCTGCATTAAATTATGTAGGAATAGATACAGGTTCAGTAAGATTACCTTTAGTACCATTAACAGAAACAGAAGAAAAAGTCTTAAAAGAAGAGTTATACAAAGTGAAACAAACATATAATGTCGGGTAAAAATAAAAGTGGAAGTGCCCGTATAGAAACGTAGCGACTGGAATAAACCAACTGAGTTAAAGGAATCACGATGAGCTTGCGAATCGATGATGACTTATACTCACCAGTACAAGTGCGACTAAACCTCATGTATTCACATTCGGTAAGTCTTCTATGCCGTAGGGCGGTTAATGAAGTCGCCTAGTTTCTGGGCACTAAAAAAAGAAGGTTGACATGTTTATATGTCAACCTTCCACTATTTTTATAAGAAATAAACGTTATATTTTTTTCATTTTAAAAACTAATTTTTCTATCACATGCGCAAGTAATAGTGTGCGTGGTATAAAAGAATCTAATTCTAAATATTCATCTTCTCTATGCGCATTACCACCAACAGGACCTAAGCCGTCTACAGTAGGAATACCTAATGCCGCTGGAAAAGAAGCATCTGAACCTCCACCCGTTTCTGTGTCTATAATGGATAGTTGTAAATCGTCTCCTACCTTTTTAATAATGCGTAACAGTCTTTCTGTTTGGTCTGTTTTTTCCATCGGAGGCCTATTTATTTCACCATCAATCACAATTTTTGTACCATCCACTTCTGAGTGTGATGAAATTTGTTTAATTTGCCTTTCAATTACTTTTCCTTGTTCTTGGTTTTTAAACCTTACATCTATTTCTGCTTGTGCATGATCTGAAATCGTATTAACAGATGTGCCACCTTCTATTAACCCTACATTTACATGTATACCTGCTTCTTCATCTGTTAATTCATGTAATTGGATGATTTTGTGTGCTAATTCTTCAATTGCACTTCTTCCACGTTCTGGCTCTATCCCAGAATGTGCAGCTTTTCCAATCACCTCTAAAGTGAAGTGCCCCTTTCCTCTTCGCGCAGAAACGATTGCACCATTTTTGCGTGCTGGCTCCATAACTAACACAAATTTTTTTGTAATTGCAGTTTCTTCAATTATAGCTCTAGAAGTAAGTGAGCCAACTTCTTCATCACTTGTCAGTAAAATTTCAACTTCATGAAATGCATCGCTATTGCATTCTTTTAATGCTTTCATCGCATAATACACAGACACCAAGCTTGATTTCATGTCAATTACACCAGGCCCATAAGCACGTTTCTTTTCATCATCGATTCGAAACGGTCTATTTGCTGCTGTACCTTTTTCGAAGACTGTATCCATATGTGCTATAATTAATATACTTGGACTCGCTTTAGCTGTGCGTGAGTGGAATTTTAAGTGGTCTCCATACAATTCATTTTTATATCTATTTATTTGTAGACCTAGTTTAGTAAAATGAGTTGTCATTATGTCTCCAATTTGGTTTACACCATCTCTATCATTGGAGCAACTATCAATATTGACTAATTTTTCTAGTAATTGTAACATATTATTCTTTTGTTGTTTCAAATACTCGTTCATCGCTAGTTCCCTTGCTTTCTATGCATAATAAGAAAATCATACTATATTTTATGTTAGAAAGCTATATAAATTGATAATATGGATGTATTAATTAAGAATAGGAAAGGTGTTTTTTTATGAAGATAATCGTTGATGCAGATGCTTGTCCAGTTGTTGATCATACGATAGCAGTAGCAAAATTATATGAAATAAAAGTTCTATTAGTCAAAAGTTATAGTCATTTCTCACTAGTTGAATATCCAGATCATGTAGAAGTCAGTTATGTAGATCCAGGCCATGATGCTGCTGATTATAAAATTGTAGGTTTGTCTAGCGCAAATGATATCATTGTTACCCAAGATTATGGATTAGCTGCACTAGCATTAGAAAGAGGTTGTCAAGTCATTCATCATGTAGGTTTTATTTATTCGAAAGACAAAATAGACCAAATGTTAGAAGATAGACACTTTAGTGCACAAGCAAGAAAAGCAGGTTTACGCACTAAAGGGCCTAAAAAATTAAAAGCAGAACAAAAAGAACATTTTGCGAAGAATCTACGCAAGTTATGTGAAGCGAGTAAACAAGACTAGTCTTCTTGGACAATCTCAGCAATTTTACTTAATTGCCATCTCTCGGCAGTTTCTTTTGCTATATCATATACTTTTCCTTCTCTTAGTAATTGTCCATTATAAGTTGATTGTACTAACATTTTTACTTTAACCAATTTAGTCACCTCTAATATAAGTATGTAACCATTCCACACATGTATGTTTCCACAAATATGTGTGTGCATGATCTTCTGCCAACCCTAACCCATGCTTACCATCTTGAAATACGTGCAGGTTGCAAGGTATTTGATGTTTATATAGGGCCTCAGCATAGTATAAACTATTTAACATAGATACAGAAGCATCATTTGCTGTTGTCCAAATAAATGCGGGAGGAGTTTTTCTAGATACTTGTAACTCCGCGGAATATTTTCTTATTATATTTTCATCTGGATTTCTTCCGATTAAGTTCTCTCTACTTCCTTTATGCGTTACTTCGCCCATAGATATAACTGGGTAGCATAGAATTTGAAAATCGGGCCTTGAGGAGAAATGTAGAATTGGATTATCTGATTTAGAATCT
The DNA here is from genome assembly GCA_029268495.1 of Gracilibacillus sp. Lineage (GTDB taxonomy): Bacteria > Bacillota > Bacilli > Bacillales > Amphibacillaceae > Gracilibacillus > Gracilibacillus marinus. The sequence goes on along the minus strand of JAJUGF010000157.1, from coordinate 2,260 downwards.
CCTTCATCAAAGATATTGCTAATCATAGCAGCTAAGTGTCCTCCAGCCGAAAACCCTAGTACTCCTATTTTACTTGGAGAAATTCCCCATTCTTTTAAATAGTATCTTACAGTTCTAATCGCTGTTTGTCCATCATTAATCACTTCTTGTTTGTGAATGGGAGCTACTGAGTACCTTAATAGTACTGCGTGATAACCATTATCATTTAACCATTTAGCTACAGGAAGCCCTTCATGATATGCCCGGTGATGATAACCGCCGCCTGGAATGACAATTACTAATGGAGCATTTATGTCATCTTTAACCAATAATGGAGTAATACTTGGACACGCTTCATGTAAGGAATCATTTTCCCAATTGATTTCATCCTTTGTCACTATTCTCATACACATCCATTCCTCCATCAAAAAAATATTACGATAATTGGGTATTTACCCTTACACATAGGTAACTAGCGCATAGGCTACTATCAGGTAACAGTGAAACATATGCTTGAAAGGAGAATTCAATTGCTACCAAATACTAATCAACAACATTATTATAATCCACCATTTGAAAATCATGATCAACGTTTTTTCGGACCAATTGGACCATTAGGAGCAGGATTGTTAGGGTTTGGGTTAGGATTTTTAGGCGGTGAATTAGTTGATGGACCACCTCGTCCACCGTATCCATACTATGGACCATACCCACCGTATTATGGGCCTTATCCACCGTATTACGGGCCAGGGCCAAAACCATTTTATCCACCTCGCCCACCATTCGGTCCAGGTTTCGGGCCATATTAAAATTATTCCTCTATCTTACTTTGTAGATAACTCAAGATTCCCATATACTTTTTTGTATATGGGAATCTTGTTCTAACTCAGTAGAAACAAACAATTAAAAAAGGTGCATACTTAAGTATCGTTCACCGGTATCTGGAGCAATACAAACCACTTTTTTCCCTTGACCAAGTTTTTTTGCGATTTGTATAGAAGCGAAAACTGCCGCACCTGCTGAAGGTCCAGCAAAAATTCCTTCTTCTTTGGCTAGTTTTTTAAATGTGTCAATTGCTTCATCGTCACTTACTTGGATAATTTCATCATAAATAGATGTATTTAATATTTCAGGAACAAACCCAGGACTTGTGCCAACTAGTTTGTGTTTACCTGGCACACCTCCTGATAAAACAGGTGAGCCTTTAGGTTCTACAACTGCGATGTGTAAATGAGGTAATTTTTCTTTAAGGGTTTCTCCGGTACCTGTGATCGTACCACCAGTGCCAGCTGTTGCGACAAACCCGTCTAATTCACCGTTTGTTTGCTCGATAATTTCTAATGCAGTAGTCGTTCGATGAATATCTGGATTTGCACTATTTTCAAACTGTTGTGGCATATAACTATTCGGTATTTCTTTAACCAATTCTTTCGCTTTTTTAATCGCACCAGGCATTTTTTCATTACTAGGTGTTAGTACTACTTTTGCACCATATGCTTTCAAAATATTAATGCGTTCTTGGGTCATGTTATCAGGCATCACCAATATTGCGTTATACCCTTTTGCGGCTGCATTCATTGCTAAACCAATACCTGTGTTTCCACTAGTTGGTTCAATAATCGTAGCACCTTTTTTCAATATACCGCTCTTCTCCGCTTCTACAATCATATTATATGCAGCTCGATCTTTTACACTTTTTGATGGATTGAACATTTCCAATTTCACATAAACTTCTGCTGCGTTTGCAGGTACGATTTTATTTAATTTAACGAGTGGTGTGTTTCCGATTAATTCCGTCATATTTTGATATACTTTCATTCCATTCACCTTCCTTGCTTCTTTATCATATCAATTAATCTTCTATAAATCCAAGTAAGACGATCAATTTTTTTTAATTATTTTTATTTCCTTTTGTATAAATTACCTTAAAGGAATAAATACGTATGAATCTTACAAAAAATAAAGAAGAAGTAGGAATAAACTCCTTCTTCTTCTCTATTTAAATCAATAGTTGAAATAATTGTTCATCTTTATTGATTTCAATATATGTGAACCCTTTTTTCTCCATACGGTTAATTAGTTTAGGATAATCTTCGGAATGTTGTAATTCTACACCCACTAGAACAGGGCCTTTATCACGGTTATTTTTTTTTGTATATTCAAACCTAGTGATATCGTCATTCTCACCTAATACTTCATCCATAAATTCTCTAAGTGCTCCTGCACGTTGAGGGAAGTTCACAATAAAATAATGTTTATATCCTTCATATATTAATGATCG
>JAJUGF010000156.1 GCA_029268495.1 Gracilibacillus sp. | reverse complement strand
ATTTATTTTCTGCTATACTACTAAATAAGAGGTGAAAGTGATGAATGATAAAACAATTTGTCCTAGATTCGAGTCAGCATTAGACATTTTGAATAAGCGATGGACTGGACTAATCATATTTCAATTGTTAGAAGGTCCACAACGTTTTTCCCATATAGAATCAACGATTGGAATTAGCGGTCGTGTGTTATCTGAGCGATTAAAAGATTTAGAAAAACAATGTATCGTAAATCGTAAAGTATATAATGAAACACCTGTTAGAATAGAGTATGAATTGACTGATAAAGGAAGAGCATTGGAACCCGTTTTAAAGAATATCCAACAATGGGCTGAGACATGGGTGGACAAAGAAACGCTCATTTAGTAAAAGTATACCCAAAGAAATGCTGTTAAAACATTGGCGATAAAAACGCTGATGTTTATTTTTTATCTACAGAGTACGAACAAGAGAGGTGAAGAAGAGGATGAATAAGCATATATTCACAAATGATTGGGAAGATATCTTAAGTGGTGAATGTAATCAAAATTACTATAAGAAGCTACATGAATTTTTACGAGAAGAATATCAAACATCAACCATTTATCCTAAAGCAGAGGATATATTTAATGCACTACATTTCACTTCATTTGAAGATGTTAAAGTCGTGATACTTGGTCAAGATCCGTATCACGGTCCAAATCAAGCACATGGTCTGAGTTTTTCTGTGAATAAAGGTGTACCAGTGCCGCCGTCATTGAAAAATATATATAAAGAATTACAGAATGATGTTGGGGTATCTATTCCAAATCATGGATACTTAAAGGAGTGGGCAGATCAAGGGGTGCTGTTATTGAATACAGTATTGACAGTTCGAAGTGGAGAAGCGCATTCCCATAAAGGAAGAGGATGGGAGCAGTTTACAAATCAAATCATTAAGAAATTAAATGATAAATCATCTCCAATTGTCTACATTTTGTGGGGAAAGGCAGCAGAGGCAAAAGAAACATTAATAGACACTTCAAAGCATTATACAATAAAGTCACCACATCCTAGTCCATTATCTGCGCATAGAGGATTCTTTAATAGCAAACCATTTTCAAAGGTGAACCAGTTGTTAATTCAAGAAGGAAAAGAACCGATTGATTGGCAAATCTCCTCATTTACTGTTAATTAGAAAAGAACAACACCTCCACATCAATTTATTCAAAATTCATTCAAGTGGAGGTGATGAATAAGCAGATTTCTCACTGGAAATGTACAGTTTTTATATGATTCATTGGAATAAACACGGTTTCTTGTCTTGCGGTGATGATTTCAATAAAGCTTTTGTGTATCGCTACTAATTGCCCAATTTGATATGCTTCAATTCCTAAATCAATAATAATAATTTTTCCAATCAATTTCTGTAATTGTATTTCAAATGTACGAGACAGATTCATATTGCTTGGATGAACTGGGAGCATTTCTCTCTCTAGGCCATATGGTATTTGATTATTTTGATATGGAGTAAGCCATTTTAAATGATGAAAAGGAATGAACATTGTTTTATATACAGGCGAATAAAAGACAAAATAATCACTTAGAACATTTGTAATATAACCATGAATGGATTGAGAAGGAGTGACAAAGATTTCCGTGAAAAGTCCTTTTGCATTTACAAGGATTTTGCGAAGTGAGATTTCTTTTAATGGGTCAATCTCATCTGTAGGTAAAATAATTTCTGATTCCACACTTTTTTTGATATGCAATACATGTGTTGTTGGAATATACATATATTCTTCTCCATTGTATAAAACAATAATATCACTACCAACTTCAATCAATATTCCATCTATTTTGATTCTTCCAGCTAAGTGTAAAGTCATTGTTTGATGGATGTAATTCTCTAAAATATTCAATGCAGTTCGCCTCCTTTATGGTGTGATGATATAGCTCCACGCATATAAGCTGATTAGACTAATCAATAATGTCAGCGGAATGATCACTATAGTAACTTGAAAGTATTTACGCCAAGTTAAATGAATACCATGCTTCCTCAAAATAAACATCCATATCAATGTGGCAAGTGTACCGACAGGAGTAAGCAATGCGCCTATATCACTTCCCATAATGTTAGCGAGATATGCTAATTGTAATGTGTGGATGTCTAGTCCCATTTCTGTGATGGTCAAAGAACCTATCATTACAGCAGGCAAGTTATTGACGATGTTGGATAGAAGTGTTATCGCAATGCCCATTGAGAGAATCGCTTGAAAGTGATTAGCCTGCACAAATGGATACAATAAATCATATAAATATTGTGTCACACCAACATTCTGGAGTGCGTATACAAGCACATACATGCTAAAAGCAAAAAGTAAAATATGCCAGGGTGTTTTGACGAGAATATCCTTTATGCCTTTTTTATAATGGAAATAACGTAGCATCACAAGACTTGTTGCACCAATGATGGAGATGATTTCCATAGGTATTCCGAATGGTGCGAGAATGAAATAACTACTTCTAATACAAACAATGAACACAATTGCTAAGATAAACATATTCCAATCAATTTTTTCCTCGACTGTTGTGAGTGGATGGGAATTAAATTGAATGGTGTGATGATGTGTTTGGATCGTTTTCGGTAAATCCTTTTTGAAATAGAGATACAATAATAATGTCATTGTCATAATGCCAATCATCGAAGGTACAAACATCAAAGTGACATATTGGTTTAAATCAAGTCCTACCATTTCAAGTGCAATGAGGTTCGCAATGTTACTTATCGCGATGGGTGCACTAGCAGCAGTGGCAATAAGTGCGCCTGATATCAAGTAAGGGAATTGTTGGTGTGGCTTTAACTTAAGCATGAAGACAATTCGAATGATGATTGGTGTTGTAATAAGGATGCTGCCATCATTGTTGAAGAAGATTGTCGTAAAAAAGCATAATCCGATAATATAGAAAAATAATTTTTTCCCTGAACCATTTGTTCGTTGAATTAAATTAATCGCAACCCATTTGAAGAAGCCGACACTTTCTAAAATAATCGTCATGACAATGGTAGATAATATCGTAAATGTTGCACCACTCACCATATCCATAATATGAAAGATATTCTGATAGGATACGATTCCAAGTACTATGAGAATGATTGCTCCGATAGTTGTTGGTATTGTTTCATTAAGCCCTTTTGGTTTAGAAAGCATGAGATAAATGGTTACAACAAAAATAGTGATGGTAAGAATGAATGTGTAATCAAACATTGGAATACCCCTTATGCTCTAAGATTGTATAGTGCTCTTGTGGAAGAGATGTATGCTTCTTATTAGGTATTAGAATAGGGGTAAAGATTAATCCTGATATGACAAAAAATAATCCCATAAACATTGTGTTCACCTCTCTCTACTAAAGCATCGAATCGAGATGTTTAGAAGAACTTTTAAATAGACAGTCGCCCCATAGAGAAGCGACTGCAAAGGAGAAATTAAAATCATTGAGTAAGGTAGAGAAATAGAAATATAACTTAGCGTCTTCTTTTCTTGTTACGTGATTTCTCGTTGTTACTTTCTTGCTCGCTATCACTTTGCTCATTTTTGACTTGGACTACACTAATATTACGGATGTGGAAAGAAGATAGACGAATTACTTCTTTGTTTGCTACAACTGTTACAATGTCATCTGTCATATCATTTAATACACCTTCTAATTTCTCAGGTCCACCTCTGTTAATTTGTACCCATTGAAGCTTCAAGTGATCTAATAACTGTGTGAAAGAAGCGGCAATGATTGGCTCAACTTCTTCTTCACCTAATTCATCTGCTTTTATGTCTTTTACATTTTCGGTAATACTTTTGATGTGTTGCGTGCGATAATAAATAACGCCTTCTTCTTTTGTTAATAATGCAATGTAGTCATTATACACACCGATGAGTTTACCAACCCTTGATTCAGGACCTCCTCGATCAATACGAATCATTTTGTCAACAACTGCGTCCAAATAACGGCCGATTTGGCTAGGATCCATTATGCATTCTCCTTTCTAAACTTTTACACTGAAAGTATATGTATCTAGTAGTGACATTGCGCTAAGCACTAGCCTACCAAAGCTAAGATTGAACAAATAACCTATTAAATAGCAAGATAATAGAGAAAATTAAAAGAAGCACCATCCAGTATTAAGGACGGTGCTTCTCTTTACTTATTAATAATTGCTTGATTTCTTGAATTTCTTTTCGCAATTCTTTTATCTCATGTGTGTCTTTCTTAATCTCTTCTGTTTCTTCTTCTACACTATCAGATATCTTTTGTGCATTATTGACGATTTCACCAACAATGAGGTTAATCATGATAAATGTTGTAATAATGATAAAAGAAATGAAATAAAACCAAGAAGAAGGTGCTTGGTCAAATATCGGCCTAAAAATACCGCTTGCCCATGATTCTAAAGTGAAAATTTGAAATAATGTCACAGTACTTAAGAATAAGTCACCAAAATATTCTGGTGAAATCTCACGATAAAAGCTCGTACCAATGACTGCATAGACATAGAATATAATGGCCATAATAAGTAAAACACTACTAATCGTAGGGATGGCCATAAATAATGCTGCTACAATGCGTCTGAGTGTGGGAACAGTGGTAATAGTACGGAATACCCTTAATACTCGGAAGATACGTAACACACTGACGAAAGGTGTACTATAAAGAATGACACTACCGATAACAATGATAAAATCAAAAATGTTCCAACTATTTTGAAAAAAAGCTTTCTTTAATACGATGATTTTGAGTGCTACTTCTATTGTAAAGATAGCTAGAATAATCATATCTATCGTGACAAAGAAAGAATGATACTGTGTATAGAGCTGTGGAGAGGTTTCTAAACCAATTAATATTGCATTAATTATGATTAAATAGGTAATCAATCTATTAAACTTCGGACTCATTACAAATGTCTTTATAAGTTCCATACCATACTTCCTTTATTTTGTGTATGTCATCACACTATTTTACTTCCTTTTCCTTTATACTATAAATATACGATGAAAAGCAATTAATTATAAGAATACAGATTAGAGAAGGAGTTGTTCCAAATGGGCAAACGTCATGAAGCACTACATCCTTTGTCACATCATCACCATCATACATTAGTGATGGCACAAAAACTGAAAAAAGCGGATGAGAACGCAAGTATTCAAGAAATGACAAGAGAAGTGATAGAATTTTGGGAAAAGGACGGTAGAGATCATTTCAGAGATGAAGAAGAAGTATTGTTGCCGCTCTATGCACAATATGCCTCTGTTGACCAAGAAGAAATACGTGACATGCTGATACAACATGTTCAGATACGTGGTCTTATTCAACATATACGTGGAACAAGACGAATCGAACGTTCTGTATTTAACGAGTTAGGTGAATTATTAATGGTACATGTCAGATTAGAAGAACGTATCATTTTCCCTATGATTGAGAAAGTCGTACCAGAGAAGTACTTATATCAAGCAAATGGCAAGTTCCATCTTGATTCTTATAGTGGTTTCTAGAAAAGTGATGATAAATTACGTAGAGTATGGTAAACTATCGACTAGTTTTAAAATATCTAAGGAGATCTCGTACAATGCCGTTATTAGATAAATGGAAAGCGATGGTGAAGAACTGGTCAGCAATCCATCATATCGTAATTTATTATTTATTAGCAGTTATTTTTTCGACTATTATCATCAGTTTACCAATATTTCATCGAGATGGAGTAGAATTACCGTTTATTGATGCAATGTTTACTGCTGTGACATCTATTAGTGTTACTGGTCTTACAGCGGTTTCTATTGTAGATACATTCAATCCAGCAGGACAAATTGCTATTGCAGTCATCTTGCACCTTGGTGGAATTGGTATTATGACAATGGGTACATTTATTTGGGTCGTGTTAGGAAAGAAAATTGGAATTAGAAATAGAAAATTAATCATGGTCGACCAAAATAGTAAAACATTAGCTGGTTTAGTGAAACTAATGTTAGAAATATTTAAACTTATGTTAGT
>JAJUGF010000155.1 GCA_029268495.1 Gracilibacillus sp. | reverse complement strand
TGATGACTTATTCACAAGACCAATTAATAGCATTCCTAAAGAAACAATCGCAAATGTATACACACAGCAAATTGCCAATATCCCTAGCCAATTATCTCCTAAATGAAACTGAAAGAACCATTGAAAAGCTAAAAATACGAGTACGATTTGAACAATTCCAATAAAGAAAGCAAAATTTAAATAACCTAAGTAAATTTGCCATTTACGTAAAGGAGACAAAATCAATCGATCCCAACTACCTCTTTGCTTCTCCTCTGCTACCTCACTCAAGCTAAACACAATTGTATAAATTGCAAAGAATAATGTCATTCCAAACAATGCTTGTAATTTATTATCAAATAAGAAGATATCCCCTTCTACTTTACCTACATGTGACTCTACTTCAATCAATGGATTTTCTAGAGACTTCTCTACTTTTTGCCTCATCGCTTCATCGCCAGTCGCTGTTACTAAATCTTGAATCCGTATTTCTTCTCTATACATAGACTGAAGGTATTGGTCCAAAATTGCTTGATTCGGGTCTTCAGTACCAACAAGAAATGTATAGGACGACTGGTCTAAATATATAGCAAAACTGGTAATACCTAATGCCACTTGTTCTTTTGCTTTCTCCTTTTTTGTTTCTGTGAAACTAAATCCTTCTAGCTCGTTTAATTCATTTATGATGTCTTGCTTTTCCTCATCAGAAAAAACATTTGAAAAATAGGCAGATATAGGTGTTTCCGCTTGGTTACTAATTCCTCCAATGAAAATAACAAATACTGTAGTCATTGCTAACATCGATATGACCATAAAAGGCTTTCTGCGCAGTCGTTGCCATTGTAATAAGAAAATATTAATCATGCTGCCACCCTCCTATTCGGGAAAAGAACTACACTTAGAATAAAGATGAAGACAGTGATCCAACTTAGACGAATTACATATGGAACAATATCTGCAAAAGGAAGCCCTTGGCTTGCTAACATGTATGCACGTAATGTCATACCATTTGGTGTCCATGAACCAATCATTTGAATCACTTCTGGAAATGTGGTAATTGGTGTAAAGCTACCTCCAAGTAATGCCAACACACTTACAATCCCACTTGTAAATGAACTAGACACAGCTTGAGATCTGAGTCTTAATGTTAATGCAATTAACAAACAAGCAATTGCACTTATTGCAAGGGCATAAAAGAATGTAATCAGTTCCATAATCCCGATTGTTTGCCAAGATATTGGTTGGAATGATTGCATAATGAGAGAAGAAAGCACAAATAGAACATTTACTTGAAAAAAAACTAACATGATAACAGCAAATAACTTCCCAATTAAAAATTGTAACGGATGTCTCCCTGACAAAATAATACGATCTAATACGTGTTGTGTTTGTTCAGAATAGGATTTTGCAGCCATTGTTGATGCGATAAAAAAAGCAAACATTACCGCCATACCAATTGAATAGTATTCCATAGAACTAACTGGCTCACCATTTGTAATTGTTTCTGTTTCTCTTTTAATCACTTCGTCACTTGTTGGACGTATCTCTGTAGACTGTGATTCCTTTGCAATTGCCGTCTCTAAATTAATAGATTGTGCAATCTGAGATAAAATATTTTCAACAATCGAGCTATCAAATACGGCATGTTCCCCCTTTTTGATAAGGAGATTTGCCGCTTCTGTTTCTTGTAATAGGACATGTTTTAATGTTGTATATGTGAATCCTTCTGGTATCGTTATAATTGCATCTATTTCCTTTGCTGCGAGCTTTTCATCAGCAGCTTCTTTGTCTGTCAGTTCTACTGCAACAATTTCTGTTAATTCTTTTGTTAAAATCGTATGAATAATCGAAGGAATCGCAATTTGATTACTTGCTTCTATTATTTGTTCCTTAGCAATCGTCGGAATCTCCTGCTCCTCCAAATAGGATATAAATTGTGTCTTTCCTTCATTAGAATTATCCTCTTCTACTAAAGCCACTTCTAACTCTCTTGTTGATTCGCCCCCTCCCAATACTCCTTTAAGTGCAAAACCTAAGATGAGCATAAGTATAAATGGCATAAGGAAAATAACCAAGAGTTCTGTGCGGTCTCTTAATAATAGTTTGATATCTTTCAAGAAAAAGTTGACCATACACACTCACCCCTAATCTCTCAATTTTCTACCAGTCAAATGTAAAAATACATCTTCCAATGATGGTACATGAATGGAAACAGACTGGATTGCTGCTTGGTGCTTTTCTGCCAGATGGAAAATGGTTGTTAATTGATTGGACTGTTTAGGAACAATTAACTTCAATCCTTTTTCTGTTTCAGTTACTTTTAACACATGTTCTTCAGCTCTTAATGCATCTTCAAAAGCACTAGATGATTCTTCAAGAACTAAATCGATTGTTTCTTCACTCGATAAGATACTAACAAGCTCATCTTTCGTACCTGTAGCAATGATTTTTCCATTGTCCATGATATAAATTCGATCACAAAGTTTTTCTACTTCTTCCATGTAATGAGATGTGTATAGAACAGTCATCCCCTTTTCTTCATTTAGCCGTTTGACCATCTCTAAAATATAATGACGTGATTGTGGATCAATCCCAACTGTCGGTTCATCCATAATAATAATGTCAGGCTCATGTAATAAAGCAACAGCAATATTAATACGTCGCTGCATACCTCCTGAATAATTTTTAACCAATTCTTTTTGTCGATCTTTCAAACCAACAATCTCTAACACTTCTTGTACTCTTGACTCTAAATGTTTCCCTTTTAAGCGATAGATTTTGCCAAAAAACTTCACGTTCTCATATGCGGATAATTCCTTGTATAAGGCAATTTCTTGTGGCACCATTCCTAATGTTGGCCTAATTATATGTGGATTTTTGATAATATCTTGTCCTTCCCAAAACACTTTGCCACTACTTGGTTTAAGTAGTGTTGCAATCATGGAAATTAATGTAGACTTCCCTGCCCCGTTCGGACCTAATAACCCAACAGATTCTCCCTCTTTCAAATAAATATTCACTTCGTCTACTGCTACTTTATTTTTATATACTTTACGTAAGCTTTCTGTTTCTAACATTTGCACACACCCTTTCTCATCTTTATCCTTCTTTATTGTATAAAAAAAAGAGCAGTATCCATACTGCCTTTAGTCATTCCTTATCAAATAAACAGTGACTAGAGTCATTTATATTTTGTACAATTAGAAAATATTGCATTTCCCCCTCTATACATATCCATTATGAATTGCATAGATGGCTAATTGGGTACGATCTCTTAATTGTAGTTTATCTAATAAACTACTAATATGGTTTTTTACTGTACCAATAGATAATGCTAATCCCTCTGCAATTTCTTTATTACTTTTTCCTTCTCCAAGTAAACATAAAATGTCGCGCTCTCTTTTGGTCAAGAAGATAGTTGTCTCTTTACTATATGTTTTTTTCTTTTCATTTAATAAATGTGGCACGACTTTTCTAGCTACCTCACCTGGCAATTGCAATCCACCTTTTAGACAATCTTTAATTGCGCGAATAAGCTCATCTTTATTGGCATCTTTCAGTAGATAACCGTGCACACCTATTTTTAATGCTTCAATCGCATAATCTTCATCATTAAATGTTGTAAGGATTAACACTTTCATATCTGGATACCGTTCTAATAATTGTTGTGCTGTTTTGATTCCATCAAGTTCTGGCATCCGAATATCTAATATCGCTAAATCGAAATAATACTTTTCTCTTAGTTGTAATGCTTCTTTCCCATTTGTTGCCTCACCTGTCACAACTAAATCTGGATCTGTTTCTAGCATCATTTTTATACCTTGTCTAACAATCACTTGGTCTTCTGCAAGTAAAATAGAAACCATTTTCTCTCACTCCTTAAGTGGAAAAGATCCACGTACTACAAAATTATGCTGATATATAAAGATATCTAATTCTCCTCCTATTTGTTGCAATCGATCTCTCATTGATTGAATGCCAAAGCCTTCTCGCCATTCGACATCTTCTGTAAGTGGATTCGTAACTTCAAATCGAAATGTCGCAGAACCAGGTGCTTCTAACAAAACAGTAGCTTCTTTTCCCGCGCTATGTCTCATGATATTCGTTAACGATTCTTGGATTGCTCTATATACAACAGTAGCTTGGTCTGGACTTAAAGTAATCGACAAGGCATTTTGGCGCATGGAAAAGGTAATAGAAATATATTGTTCTGCTTCGAGTTTCCGTATTAATTGAATGATTGCCGCAATACCTGTTACAGAATCTTCCTTTAGTGCTTTAACAGCTTTTCTCGTTTCTTGTAAGCTTTCTTGTGCCAATACTTTTACTTGATTCCATTCTTCCCTGCCATCTTTCAAATGTAAAATTTCTATTTGCATTAATAAGTTCGTTAATGTATGACCAACTCGATCATGAATCTCTCTACCTATATGTAGTCGTTCTTGTTGTCTTGTTAACTGATCATGTGTGATGGTATCACGTTTTAATTTTTTATATGTATGTAATAATGCTTGGTATCGTTGTTCTATGTCAGATAAATGGTGGAAATACTTATAATATTCATAGATTGCTATAATGAGAATCGTTGCAAGCAATAAGTAAAAAGATACGAGTGTAATAGATAGGAATTCCATTTGTGTTAAAAAACTCGCTAGCAACACAGCAATGGTGAAGGTATATGTAAATCTTCCTGAAGTCCATTTGAAACATGATACAAGTAACAGAAGGAACATCAACAACACAAATGGGTTCATCCAATCATGTGAAGAAAACAAGAACGCGAGTGTAATGCTAATTAACTGTATACATAATAAATAAATAGCTGCTGATTTCGCAACAGACATAAAAAAGAATGCAACGAAAAATAGTGCCATCATACTAAATAAATATGCACTAGTTTCTGAACCACCAGCTAACTCTACTGTAATGGCAGATAACCAAACAAGAATCCATAATAATAGAGATACCCAAATATTCGATTTCATTTCGTTCTCCTCCTTAGTTATAATATACCATAACGGGAAGTAGAGTTATTTTTATTTTGAAGCAAGGGGAAAAATTAAACATGGTTTGGTTCCTTTATTTCTGTTGATTCATTCCAGTCGCTACGTTTCTAAACGGGTGTTTTCGCTTTTGTATCATCCAGCTCCAACACCCAGAAACTAGGCGACTTCACAAATCGCCCTACGACATAGAAGACTTACCTCATGTGGATACATGAGGTATAGTCGCACTTGTACTGGTGAGTATAAGTCATCATCGACTCGTTCCTCGTCGTGATTCCTTTATCTCAGTTGATTTGCTCCAGTCGCTACGTTTCTAAACGGGTGTTTTCGCTTTTGTATATTTTTTAATAATTCCGACTATTTTACTGTTGACTTTTCCAATAAATAGATATATCATAACATTAATTGTTTATATAAAGAATTCTTATCCAGAGAGGTGGAGGGGCAGGCCCTGGGAAACCTCGGCAACAGGTCAAGTAATGGGCACTGTGCCAAATCCTGCGGAACAGCATACACTACTGTTACCGGAAGATAAGAAGTGAACGTCAGTTGAACTTCTTATCAAAAAGATAAGAGGTTTTTTCGTATAATGATAGAATTTTAGAAAGGGGAAAAGGTATGTCAACATCTGTAATTACGTATGACCAGTACGAAGAAAGTCATTGGAATGAGTATATACCAGAAGAAGCTGACTCTCATAAAGGTGCATTGATGATACTTGAATCTGCATACCAAGCATACGGTGATGCTTTGATTTATGCTTGTAGCTTTGGTGCAGAAAGTATGGTCTTAATCGATTTGATTTCCAAAGTTAAAAAAGATGCAAAACTCGTATTCTTAGATACTGGTTTACATTTTCAAGAAACATATGATTTAATTGACCGTGTGAAAGTGAAGTATCCACTTTTACAAATTGAATTAAAACAACCAAGTTTGACACTAGAAGAACAAGCAGCTCAACATGGTTCAGCATTATGGAAAAGGAATCCAGATCAGTGTTGTTATATTCGAAAAATCAAGCCATTAGAAGAAGTATTGTACAGTGCAACGGCTTGGATTTCTGGATTACGCCGAGAGCAATCACCAAGTCGAGCAAACACAAAGTTCTACAACAAAGATGAACGATTTAAATCTAT
>JAJUGF010000154.1 GCA_029268495.1 Gracilibacillus sp. | reverse complement strand
ATGAAAGGGTTTACAATATAATATAGTGAAGAGGAAAATGAACATAGGAGTGATAATAAATGAAAGTACTAATTACTGGTGCAAATCGTGGATTAGGACTATCTTTAGTGGAAACAGGACTGAAAAGAGGGCATGTAATTTTTGCAGGTGTTCGATCTGTGGCTGATCGTGATATTACACAACTTCAGGAATTAAAGAAGGTATATGAAGGTCAACTCAGAATTTTACATATAGATGTAACAAATGAGAAATCCGTAATAGAAGCAGCTAAAGCGGTCAAATTTACTGATCAATATGTCGATATTATTATAAATAATGCAGCAATATTAAATGAACGAGATAAAACGATTGAAGAGTTAGATATTGCAGAAACATTGAAAGCACTAGATACAAATACAGTTGGTCCAATTCGAGTCATTAAGCACTTTCTACCATTAATTCGTAATGGCGCAACAACGGATAGTACTTCCTCACAATCCATTATAAATATTAGTTCAGAAGCGGGTAGTTTGACGAATGCATATGCTGGAGATTATCCGTACGGGTTATCTAAAGTTGCATTAAATATGTTAACAGAGAAATTAAAGAAGTACTTAATGGAAGAAGATATTCAAGTTCTATCGATTCATCCTGGTTGGATGTCTACTGATATGGGTGGAAAGAAAGCGCCTAAAAAACCTATGGATACAGCATTGAATATATGGAACCTTCTTGAAAATCCAATGCATAATTCTTCTGAAGCGTTTGCTTTTTTTGATGATGAATTAAATAGAATGGAAATATAATTTGTAGATTTCTATCATCCTCTCGTGCTATAATGTACGTACAACTTTGAGAATTGAGGGGAAAAGAAATGAAAAAGTTTGGGGCAATTATTGCAATTATTTTTTCAATTGTTTTACTTGTTGGATCAATTGTCTTTGACCAACCGGAAAAACAAGAGGCTGGTGGAAAGGATACGGATAAACATATGGAAAATACAAAACTCGAGATGACAGGGGACATTGGAGGATTCGAAAAAGGTATAGATGATCCAACACATGATCCTTCTATATTTGAAGCAAATGGTACTTTTTATGTTGTTTCAACAGGGATTGCGCGTGATGAACAGAATCCTGGTGGGATTTATATTCGTAAATCTGAGGATAGCTTAGAAGGTCCTTGGCAATCAATTGGAGAAATTCCTACACCTGAATGGGTAAAAGACTATAATGTTAAACATTTGTGGGCACCATATGTCATTGAAAATGATGGTGTATTTTATATGTATTATGCTGCGTCTATGTTTGGAACAAATTACTCTGCTATTGGTGTAGCATCAACTGAAACACCAGGTGATGTGAATAGTTGGGAAGATCATGGTCCAATTGTAACAACAACTAATCGAGATACATTTAATGCAATTGATCCGATGGTAATTGAAGATAATGGAAAATGGTGGTTGCTATATGGTTCACACTTTGGCGGTATTGTATTACGAGATTTAGTCAACATGACGGAAGTAGGAATAGATGAGTACGTATTGGCATCACGTGCTATGACAACGACTCATAATGCGATTGAAGGTCCGACCATTTTTAAACATGGTGATTACTACTATTTATTGACTTCGTGGGATCAATGTTGTAATGGTACAGCTAGTACGTATAAAGTTGCTGTTGGTCGATCTGAATCTATCACTGGTCCTTATGTAGATTCAAATGGAACAGATTTATTAGATGGCGGTGGTGACATCATTTTAGATGCAGAAGATAATCAAATTGGCCCTGGTGGTCAAGATGTCATCGAAGTGGATGGAGATCACTATATGATTTATCATTATTATGACGGTAATGCGAATGGAACAATTCGTATGCAGATAAGACAATTCAATTGGAATGATGATTGGCCAACATTTGAATAAGAAATAAAGTAAAAGTGCTCGTTTAAGAATGAGCACTTTTACTTTTTTGATTGGTTAAGTATACATTACGTTTTTAAACGGTCCCTTTCGCTTTTGATTCGTCTAGCACAAGTGCACAGAAACTAGGTGACTTCGTTAACCGCCTTACGATAAGTCATCATCGGTTCGTACCTCACCGTGATTCCTTTATTTCTGTTGATTCGCTCCAGTCTCTACGTTTTTAAACGGTCCCTTTCGCTTTTGAATCATCTAGCTCAAGTGACCAAAAACTATGAGACTTCACTAATCAACTGTCAATAAGTCATCATCGATTCGCAAGCTCCTCGTGATTCCTTTATTTCTGTTGATTCGCTCCAGTCTCTACGTTTTTAAACGGTCCCTTTCGCTTTTGAATCAACAATGTCTTTTAGTATTTGATAGGAGCGTTTTTGTTTTTCTATATCATAAATGTAGGAGACGGCCATTAATTCATCTACATTGTATTTCTCTTGAAAACGAGTGAGTTGGGATGTAATGGATGCTTTGCTTCCGAGTAATGTCACGCTAGACATCGATTCGGCAACATGTTTTTCATGTGCTGACCAAAGTGTATCCATATCTTCAACAGGTGGCTGAAGTGGGTTTTTTGATCCTCTTACGACATTTAGGAAAAATTGTTGCATTGTTGTTTGTTCTTTTTTAGCTTCCTCGTCTGTCTCACATGCTATTACATTTAGACATACCATCATATATGGTTTTTCAAGATACTCTGATGCTTGGAATGATTCGCGGTATATTTTGATTGCTTGTTCCATATGTGTTGGAGCAAAGTGTGACGCAAATACGTATGGTAATCCTAATTTTGCTGCTAAATGTGCAGAATCCGTAGAAGATCCTAAAATATAGATAGGGATATTTGCATTCACTCCTGGAAATGCCTTTACATATCCTTGTTCTTCTTCACTCCCGAAATAAGTAAGTAATTGTTGTACATCTTTCGGAAATGTGTACACACCATCATCTTTTCCACGACGTAGTGCACTTGCTGTTAACTGGTCTGTTCCGGGAGCTCTACCTAATCCAAGATCTAATCGATTAGGATAAAGTAATTCCATAGTACCAAATTGTTCTGCTACAACAAGTGGTGCATGATTTGGAAGCATCACGCCACCAGAGCCCACACGGATACTATTTGTATGTTCTAATGTATGTTTCATTAACATGGTTGTTGCAGAACTAACTAGTGTTGTTGTATTGTGATGCTCAGCAATCCAATATCTTTCATAGCCCATTTTTTCCACTGCTTGCGCTAAATCTACCATTTGATCAATAGCATCTTTTGGACCGAATCCTTCTCGAATTGGAACTAAGTTTAATACAGAAACAGGTATGTTTATATTTGTCATTCCTTCCATCCTCTCTATGTGACACGTTATGTTCATCTATTTTAAGAAGCTTTTCTAATGAAACAGTAAACATATGGTACCAATTTTTAATAGAGAAAGAAATTAATCTGCTTATTCCATTGGTCTATATCCTAGCTCTTCGATTGCATTTGCAATATCCCAAGGTTTATCCACATTATTAGAAACACCGTAGTATGTACCATATTGCTGGTCCGACTCGATTGCTTTTTGAAATAATTGAATCAAATCAGCTTCGTGTAAAATCGTTCTTTTTAATCGATCATTGGATTTTGGTTCATTTGGCACAGATCCTATTCGAATATTAATAACGGATAGATTATGATGTAACATGAAGATGAATCCAGTTAATTCAGAGGCCATTTTCAGTACACCATATAGACCTTTTGGTGCAGGATAATCTGTTGTCTTAATTTCTCTTTTGAGTGTAGAATAGCCGTTTTGCTCATAATAGTCTGTGACATGATTGCTGCTAGCAAAAATAACTTTTGGAATTTGATATTTTGTTGCAATATCTAGAATGTAATAAGAGGCTTTGAAAAAAACTTCAGTCATGTCATGAAATGTTTCGATATCTTCGACTGCATCTGTTGTTTCTATTCTTAATAAATTAATCAGTACATCTGTATTTTGGGGAATTTGTTGACTCAACTTCTCGTAATTTGTTGCATCAACTTGAATGATTTCTAAATGGTGATGTGTTAGTTTGTCCAATAATTGAATGGAATACAAATGATGTAACCCTTCATATAATTTTATACCAATTGTACCGGCACCACCGATAATAACCACCTTTTTTTGCATGTAGTAACATCCTTTCTTTCTACAATGTATTGTGGATAGTTTTTCACTTTTTCTTAAAAATACACATGTGTTCATACAATTTACAATTTGTGAATAAGGACAAAAGATGATAGAAATAGTATAATAGTTTTATCATAACAAATAGATATCAAATGGAATTCGGCTTATTTTTATTATAAAGAAGACTAATTATTCGATAGGAGGAATTATCATGATGAATGCGTTAGTATTGCAATCAGATTTTGGTTTAGAAGATGGTGCAGTAAGTGCAATGAAAGGTGTTGCTCATTCTGTTAGTAAGGTAATTCCAATTTATGACAATACGCATGATATACCACCATTTGATATATGGTCAGCTTCTTATCGATTGTGGCAAACTGTTACGTATTGGCCAAAAGGAACAGTATTTGTTTCTGTAGTGGATCCAGGTGTAGGCTCCAATCGAAAAAGTATTGTTGCCAAAACAGTATCTGGTCAATATATTGTGACTCCAGATAACGGTACTTTGACGCATATTGCAAAATTTATCGGCATGGAATCGATACGTGAAATAGATGAAGAAACAAACCGGTTACCAAAGTCTGGAGCATCACACACTTTTCATGGCAGAGATATTTATGCATTTACAGGTGCGAGAATTGCAGCAGGTGTCATTTCTTTTGAGGAAGTTGGTCAAATGTTGTCGATTAAGCAATTTGTTTCATTACCGTATGATGAACCTGTCATACAAGAAGGTACAGTAAGGGGATCCATTGATATTTTAGATGTGCGATATGGAAATTTATGGACAAATGTTCCGCGTGAATTATTTCTACAATTACATGTAGATTATGGTGATAAGATTGAGGTAATGATAGAATATGAGAGTCGCCAAGTTTATCATAATGTAATAACATTTGGCCGTTCATTTGCAGCAATTCATATAGGTGAACCATTAATATATGTGAATTCTTTAGATAATATGGCTATTGCAATTAATCAAGGTTCCTTTGCTAAAGCACATAATATTGGTACAGGCGCAAGCTGGCGAATGACATTACGCAAAAGTTAAAAAGGGGTAGCATAAGGAAGTGATCAACATCAATCAAGTTTTACATGATTTAAAATATTTATTTAAAAGATTTGTCTTAATCGCAAATGTAACTCCAGCAATGATTACTTTTTTTATTGCATTACATTATTATGGTGTACCATTAAGTGATTATTTCCTGCAAGTTATACTGCTGTTAGTTGGTAGTACATTTTTGGTTGCAGGCGCACTAACTTGTAATAATTATTTGGAAGCAGATGTAGATAAATTAATGGAAAGAACAAAAGATAGACCAACAGTAACTGGAACAATGTCATTACGTACAGTATTAACAATTGGTATCAGTCTAAGTGTAATCGGACAATTACTTTTATTATATATAAATTTCGAAGTAGCATTATATGGATGGATTGGATGGTTTACCTATGTCGTAGTGTATACCATATGGACAAAACGTCGGGTTACATGGAATACACATATAGGAAGTTTGTCAGGAGCGGTAACTCCATTGATGGGCTGGGCAGTAGTAGATTCAGCACTTCATGTCATACCGCTTTCTTTGTTTGCCATAATGTTTTTGTGGCAAATGCCCCATACGTATGCTATTGCTATCCGCAAATTTGATGACTACAAGAAGTCTGGTTTGAAGATGTTGCCAATTGTTAAAGGATATCAAACAACGATTTGTCGAACAACTATATACATTGCACTATTACTTTTTGTACCATTATTTGTGCAAGATATGTCTATTTGGTTTTATGTTGTCATTACAATACTCAATCTTAGTTGGTTATATATTGCAATTAAAGGGTTCAAACAACGCGATGTGCTCAATTGGGCGAATCAATTGTTTGTTAGTTCACTTATTTATTTATTGAGTGTTTTTATTTGTTACCTACTATTTGTATAATGAAGCGAATCATTTATGAATGATAAACAAAAGACGAAGAATTAATTTTCTTCGTCTTTTGTGGGTTGTATAGGGAATTATAAGT
>JAJUGF010000153.1 GCA_029268495.1 Gracilibacillus sp. | reverse complement strand
TGATTCATCCGTAGTTTCTTCTTCCATTATTGGCTCCGTGTTGCCCTCATTTTGTACAGAATCCGATTCAGTCGTTTCTTCTTGATTAGATGTGTCTTCTTCATGATAAAAATGGTATATAAGTTCTCTTTCTTCTTCATCTAACTCAGGAAGAGCTTCTGCTGATTCTGTACCCTTTTTTGAAAAAGACGGACTGTTCTCATCTAATTCATTAGCTGCAACTGCATTTAATGAGACTTGTTCTTCTTCCGCTTGTTCTCTTATTTCATCTGGTACTTCATATATTGCAACATCGTAAGATTTCTTTAAAAAGAATGACTCTAATTCTGTCACAACAACGGTTTGTTCACTATTGCTATTATCTCCTACATAACTAACTGCCATCAAAATAGGGGCATCTTCTTCTATTTGAAAATCTCGTCTTGCAAGTTCAATAATTTCCTCTGATAATTCAGGTAATGTCCGATTATCTAGCTGCAATTGATTTACGATTTTAATAGCGTCTTTATTCATTGGGAGAATTTCTAATACATCAAAACTTTGGTCAATAGTGATATTGATACTCGGGTTGATATCCATGCTAACAATTGCAAATGTCTCCTCATCTTCACTCCAAATATAAAATGGTGTAAAGATTAACAAACATAGTGCAACCATCGTGACAAACTTCATCTGATGTCTTTTAAAAAAAAGAAAAAAAACATCATACCTTCCTGCGAGTATTTCATATCCAACTTCCTCACCAACTTCATGTGCATGTAACTTTTTTGCTTTGTGAAACATACCAGTACGATCCATCACAATGGTATAGCGTCTTTTTTGTTCCACAATAATACCTTTTTTCACAAATCTACCCCCTCCAGGTACTCTCTTAAGAATACATAATCCCCTGTAAGGATAATAAAAATCGTTAAAATAAACTTTCGATTTCTTTCTAATGTTTTTTTGCTCACAGTTACAATTTTTAATAATTTTTTGATTGGAATCCTTTTTTTCTCTAATACGTATCCTCTTAATTCCTCATCAGCAACCAATTTTTTTGCAACCTCGATTGCAGATTCTCTAGCATCTTTATGTTTGGGAGAAATTTCAGTTAGTTCTTGAAAAGAGATTTTATACTGTCTTAATTGTTCAGACAATTCCATAATTTCTTGTTTACGATACCATGACTCTTCTTTTAATTGATGAATTTTCTTTGCTTCAGAGAACTCAAGCGGGCTCTCTACTAATTCTTCATTCTCATTAAAGTCTAATGATTGTACAGATGGTTGTCTTTGTTCCTTACGAATAAAATCAATTAAGCGTCTTTTAATAATTAATTGAGCAAATGTTAAAAACGACGCACCTTTGTCTTTAGAATAAAGCTGTATCGCTTCATGAAAAGCCATCAAACCTATACTAAATTCATCATCATTTCTTTGTATGTATCGTTTACACACATCTGCTACACATTTAGCGATATACGGATGGTATGCTTTAATTATTTCATTTTCTAATCGACGATCACCCCGTTGTATCCGTTCAATTTGATCCTCTAATGTATACTCTGTATCCATTAACTGGCTCTCCAACATATTTAGCACCACCAGTCTATATATTTATTCGAATTAAATTTATTATTTATGTCGTTTATCATATCATTCACCAGTTTATTTTTTTGCACTTTATACAGAATATATGAAAACATCCGCTCATATCTACCGTAATTAGATTACAAATAATTAAAGTTTATTATCAAAAACTAATACTTTTTTACTATTTTGTAATGAAACATAAAGAAGTGGAATATTATTCCGTTTAAAAAACTCTCCTCATTCCTGGAGAGTTTTTGATACTTCAAATACATATTCGATTGGAACAGCTAGACCTATTTTACCGTGTTCTTCGTGATTTTGTGTTGCAAAAATTACTGCAATTACTTTACCATCTTCATTAACAACAGGACTTCCGCTATTTCCACGGTAGACTGGTGCATCTATCATATATAATGGTATATCCCAATTTTCTAGATTGGTTGTACCGATAAGTTCTCCTTCATTGGCAATTCCGTTAAATCGTAATGGATTACCGATAAATAAAACATGCTTGTCATCACTTTCTAGTTGTTGATCCAATTTATCAAAAAACGGTAGTTCTTCTCCGTCTACTTTTAGTAAAGCCAAATCGATGTCAGGAAATGATTCTACTACTTCAGCTTTGTATAATCCTTCCGATTGAAATGCAACTGTAATGGACTGTTGCTCTTCAATAACATGGTGATTCGTTAGTATATACCCATCATTACTTATAGCAAAACCTGTTCCTTTATTATTTTCCCCTTCAATAACGACAACAGCTTTTCTATATTGTTGTACGGTATCATCTTGTAGTAATTTAGCAGATGTCGTAAGAAAGTCTATTGCAGGGATAGAAAATGTCTGAGGTAAAATGGCAATGACTTGAATAAACATCGCAATAGCAATTAGCCATCCAATCCATTTTGGGAAAGACTTTTTTTCTTTTTTCTCATTTCGTTCTTTCTCTAATAATTTTTCTCGCTCTTTTTGAACAAGCTCATACATTTCTTCTGGATCAATCTCTTCATACAAATCTTCATCAATAATATCCCAGTCTTTTCTTTCCATACGTCACCTCAAATACATGATGCGCTTTACGTATAATTATACAATACATTTGATGAAATAACATTTTTCCGCTATGATTATATGAAGCACATCATTATAGAGGAGATGGAAATATGTTACTAGATGACATTCTTGCATTTAACAAGAAATTTGTGGAAAATGAATCGTACAAACAATTTGAAACAGACAATTTCCCAAACAAACGCGCAGTTGTGTTTACATGTATGGACACACGCTTAGTTGAACTACTACCTAATGCACTGAATATTAAAAATGGCGATGTAAAAATGGTCAAAAATGCTGGTGCTATTTTAAATGATCCTTATGACAGTACAATGAAAAGTATATTAGTTGCTGTACACGCTTTACAAGCTGATGAAGTATTCGTTATTGCACATCATGGTTGCGGAATGACGAATTTCGATGCTGGAAGTTTTCTTGAGACAGCAAAAGAACGTGGGATTAGTCAAGATGCGATTGATTCTTTACAAGTAAATCCAAATGATTGGCTAGTTGGTTTTGAGGATCCTGCAAAAAATGTAGAAAACTCTGTAAAAATTATTAAAGAACATCCTTTATTACCTGAAGGGACTCCAGTACACGGATTAGTAATTGATCCGGCAACAGGTAAATTAGATTTAGTAACGAATGGCTACAAATAATATTACATTTCAAAAAAAGAACTTTTCATACTAATTCATATGAAAAGTTCTTTTTATTTTATAGTTTTTATTGCTCTGATGCAGCATAAATAATGTCCATTACTTTTTGCTTTGCTTCTATAGAATGATATGTGCTCATTGTATCTTTTATTGTGAATTTGTCCTCTTTTAACTGAAGTAACGCTTGTTTTAATGTCTCTGTTGTTAAATTTTCTTCTTCAAGTACGTTCGCGTATCCTTGTTTACTGAATGATTTAGCATTTACAATCTGATCTCCTCGGCTTGCTTGAAGGGAAAGCGGAATAAGCAACATAGGTTTATGTAATGCAAGAAACTCAAAAATGGAATTGGAGCCTGCTCGAGAACATACTAAATCTGTTATTGCTAGTAAGTCTTTCAACTCTTCACTTACATATTCATATTGAACATACCCTTGTCGTTCATACTCTTTGGCATAATTATTCTTTCCACAAATATGGATAATATGAAAGGAGTGTAATAATGTATCTAATCCATTCCTAACAGCTTCATTTATCTTTTGAGATCCAGCACTTCCACCCATTACGAGTAAAATATTCTTATCTGCCTTAAGACCTGTTAACTGATAACCTTGTTCCCTACTACCTGTAAACAATTCATCTCTCACCACAGCACCGATCGCTTCAGCCTTCTCTTTAGGTAAATAATTCACTGTTTCTGGAAATGTAGTCAGAACTTTTTTGGAAAAGGGAATAGCGATTTTGTTAGCAAGTCCCGGTGTATAATCAGATTCGTGAATGACTGCAGGAACTTTTCTTAATTTCGCTGCAATTAACACAGGTACGGAAACAAATCCACCTTTAGAAAAAATAACACTTGGGCGCTTCAATCCAATTATACGATACGCTTGCAATGTACCCTTCATTACTTTAAATGGGTCTTTGAAATTTTCTTTAGAAAAATACCTTCTTAATTTACCAGTTGAAATAGGATGATAAGTTACGCCTTCTATTGATGTAATCAGTTCCTTTTCAATACCATTCACTGATCCAATATAGTCTACTTGCCAACCATCTTTTAAAAATTCAGGGATTAACGCAATATTCACCATTACATGACCTGCTGTACCGCCGCCTGTAAAAATAATTTGTTTCTTTTTCATTTATATCTATACCTCGCTTTTTTACACTCTTCTTCACAAATATATGATATAATCTCCATTACTACAATGGAAGAAGGAAATGCATAATGTATCAAACAAAAAACTTCAAAGAAAAACTTAAGCTATTTATGATTATACTTATACCTATTCTAATCACGCAAGTAAGTATGTATGCGATGAACTTTTTTGATACGATCATGTCAGGTCGTGCAGGTGCAAGTGACCTTGCTGGTGTAGCCATTGGTTCAAGTATTTGGACACCAATATCTATGTGGATTGTCGGTATTCTAATGGCACTATCACCAATCGTTGCTCAAATGATAGGCGCAAGGGAAGACAAGAAGATTCCATTTGTTGTTCAACAAGGAATCTGGTTATCTGTCATTCTTGCAGTAGGTATTATTATTATTGGATTTATTGCAATAAATCCAGTATTAGAATTAATGGATTTAGAAGCCCGAGTACAACATGTAGCTAAATTCTATTTAATCTCAATAGGGACAGGCGTATTACCTCTATTTGTGTATAATTTATTACGATGTTATATCGATGCATTAGGCCACACCAAAACATCGATGATGATCTTACTCATTTCGACACCAATTAATATTGTATTAAATTATATCTTTATTTTTGGCAAATTAGGGGTGCCTGCATTTGGTGGTATAGGAGCTGGAATTGCTTCCTCTCTTACTTATTTTATTATGATGTTTTTATCCATTTGGATTGTACACACAATTAGACCATTTCGAGAACATAAAATTTTCAAAAAAGTTGTGAAACCATCCGTGAAAGAATGGGTGGAAATGATGAAAATAGGCGTACCGATTGGTTCTTCTATCTTTTTTGAAACAAGTATCTTTTCAGCTGTAACGTTTTTATTAAGTGTATATAGTACATACACCATCGCTGCACACCAAGCTGCAATTAACTTTGCCTCACTGCTTTATATGATTCCACTTAGTATTTCCATGGCACTGACTATTGCAGTTGGATTCGAAGTAGGGGCGAAAAGATTACAAGACGCAAAAACTTATGCTTATACAGGTATTGGTGTAGGAATGTTCATTTCAATTGTCAGTGGCGCGATTATCTTTTTATTAGATGATCAAGTTGCATTCCTTTATAGTGAGGAAAAGGAAGTATTAGAACTAACGAAACAATTTCTCTACTATGCGATTTTCTTTCAATTTGCTGATGGTATCGCTGCTCCGATTCAAGGTGTACTTAGAGGGTATAAAGATGTCAATATTACATTTTGGTTGTCACTAGTATCTTATTGGCTGATTGGACTTCCAAGTGGTTGGATTTTTGCCAACTATGCAAACTTAGACGCATTTGGATATTGGCTCGGATTAATCATAGGATTATTCGCCGGCGCTATCATGCTATATAGCAGAATGTATTATTTACAACGAAAGTTAAAACAAAAGCTACAAGTGGCCGATTAGAAACGTAGCGACTGGAGAGAATCAAACAAAATAAAGGAATCACGATGAGCTCGCGAATCGATGATGACTTATTGATGGTTGATTATCGAAGTCGCCTAGTTTCTGGCCACTTGTACTAGACGAAACAAAAGCTACAAGTGGCCGGTTAGAAACGTAGCGACTGGAGAGAATCAAACAAAATAAAGGAATCACGATGAGCTCGCGAATCGATGATGACTTATTGATGGTTGATTATCGAAGTCGCCTAGTTTCTGGCCACTTGTACTAGACGAAACAAAAGC
>JAJUGF010000152.1 GCA_029268495.1 Gracilibacillus sp. | reverse complement strand
TTCATTCTTTCTTCAAATTGCCCTCTAACACCTGTATTTGCTACTAATGATGCAACATCTAATAAATAGATTTCTTTGTTCATTAATTTTGTCGGAACATTTCCTTCTGTAATTTTTAATGCTAAGCCTTCTGCAATAGCTGTTTTACCTACACCTGGTTCTCCAATTAGGACAGGATTGTTTTTGTTACGTCTGTTTAGTGTCTCAATCACTCGCTTCACTTCGACATCACGGCCGATTACAGGATCAATTAACCCCGCTCTTGCTGCATCTGTTAGATTCTTGCCTAATTGGTCTAACAAACCATTTTTACCTTTACGATTTTTTGTATATGTTTTTGCATGTGGTTGCTTGCTTGAATGATTAAATGAATCAAAAAACGCATCAGCCTCATGCTCTCCAAAGAAGTTTGTTGGTTGTTTCATTTCATTTTTAATGTCTTGAAAACATGTATCACATACATGTAACGTTTTTTGGTGTTCATTAAATCGAAGGCTAACATTGATTGTTGCTTGACGTGTTCCACATTGTTGACATTTCATATATTATTCCTCCTTCAATTTGTACTGGTCAATTTGACTTTGACTATCTTTGACCTTATGTTTTTATTATACTCTGACCTTTTTTGACTTTCAATACTTATGCTCAAAAATTTTTTGTATGAAAAAAACCAAGCAACAGATTGTGCTTGGTTTCATTTGAATCGATAAGATAAGCTGCACTTATTTATATTACAACACTAAAAGGAATGAACAAGATAATAATAGCAACAAGAATGGACCATAATAATTCTCTCATGAAAAAAATCCCCCTAAGGTTTTTTATTGCAGTGTATCACATGATCTTGTTTCCACACACATCTTCCTGACAAACTTTACATATATTTAACATGGGCAATTTCTTCCACACGAATTTTTATTATGATATGATAAAGATACTAAGACAAAAGGGAGATGAATTTTTTATGACAACTATTTCTTTTCTCCATAACAAAAAGACTATAACAATGACCATTGAGAAAATGGTACTCTATAAACAAGCAAAATTAATTGAAGCAACAGATCGTAAAGGTCAATATTATATCGCACTTTTTTACAAAAATGATTTTATTAATATCAAAAGAATCACAGATATTAAGCGTAACTCCTTCTTATACTATGCACTTATAGAAGGGAATAGTTATTCATCTACACATCCTCTTACAAAAGTTTTTCTTTCACAACAGACCAATTTGCGTAGCTCTTCATCTAAGCAAATGTTCCAACATCTTAAAGATAAATACAACGAAACAGAAACTCTCTTTATACTCACACTATTTAATAATTTTTATGAACCTAAACTACTTCATGATCTATGTAAAAAAACATTTTACCACTATCGTAGAAATGGACAATTATATAAATCCTACAAGGTACTCATCAGTATATTACAAGCAGATCCATCGCATTCCTTTGCTTCAGATATGATTCAACATTTAGATTTCCAAAAATATCAAAATAAATATACACATTATGAACAACATCTTGATGAATTAAATGATCCCCTCTATATCGAGGCCAGAGCCTGGAATAACGATAACAAAAAAGTCGTCACATACATGACAAAGTTATTCCATGATGAAGGACGTCTATTTGATGAACTTGCCTTACAATACCAACTCATCCAGGCGAATAGCTCTCCTATTAATCGAAATACATTTGACCTTATTGATGTTTTATTACAAAACATCACAACAAAACAGATTGCTGTTGAATTTTGGCAATCCTTATTAGATAACAACATCTTCCATGAGGCAATCATCGCTAAACTATATGATTATCATGCTTATTCCAATGTATTCCTAGCCTATATGGAACACCCATTCCTAGCTAACCAAGCAATATTAGATACCATATTACCTAAGCTAGACACAGATGTGTTACTTGTTGAAAAGGACAAAGTATTTCCTTTCTTAATTCAACATTATGGTAACAACAAAGAGCAATTAACTAAATGGACTGAACATATTACATGGAAATTATTAAAAAATTGTACATTAGACGAATTGCTAGATCTGACATCATCCATTGAGCTAAAACTGCCGATTGTTCAGCAATTAAAAGATATGAAAACAATGGAAAATAATCCTGATCAACAATACCAGCTTGGTGAGAAATACTATAATTTGAAGCAATACGACAAAGCTATTCCATGCTTTGAATGGGAAATGGAGCTATATCCAGATAACATAGCAGCAATTCAATATTTGGAGAAATGTTATCTAGCATTAAATGACCAAACGAACGCTAAAAATTACCAAGATATATTAGTAAGCATTGGGACACGTTAATCATTAACTTGTCTCAATGCTTCGCCATAATGTCATTGTCGCATAGGTTAAATACGGCTCCCAATCTTTTGAGAATGTAACCATTTGTTCTATTGTAGGTTTCTTCTCTAGCTGCAAATACTTTTTTAATGCATTCTGTATCCCTATATCTGCCATAGGAAATAAGTTCTTTCGACCAAGACCAAACAACAACCAATTTTGTGCTGTCCATTTTCCAATTCCTCGATAAGTTATTAATTCTCTTATAATAGCTTCATCGCTTTCTTCTTTTAATTGATTTAAATCTAACTCCCCCTCGGCAATCGCTCTAGATGTATCGATAATATATTCTGCTTTTCTCGTACTAAACTGGAGCGCACGTAAATCTTCATAAGATAAAACAGCAACATCCTCGGGCGTTGGATAGAACCAAACACCATCTATTTGTTTTCCGTATGTATGCACAAATCTTTCCGTTAATATATGAGAAAAAGTGAGATTCAATTGTTGATGTATGATTGTTTTAATTAAACATGGATATAACCCTACTTCCTTAACAACAGGTGTAAAAGGATACTGCTTAAACAATGTAGTTAAATTCGTTTGTGCAAAATGAAGTTGTACTTTTTCCAGGTCTTCCTGTAATTGAAATATATCTTGTACAAATGTTACAATTTGCTCCTTATCCTCTTCTACATCTGCTTCAATAGTAAAAATGAGCTCTCCATCTTCTTTACTAATTTGAACTGTGACTACTTTATTAATTTTTTCATTTCTATAAGGAAGCTTTACCACTCGTTCTTCCAAATTCACCATATTTAATGGGTCAAATGACATTCGCATTAAAACATAGTCAATAGCATAATGATCCTTTATCCTTATCTTTTCAAGTAACATATAACCCCTCCATTCACTATTTTTAGCACATATCTGTGTTATAATAAAACAGACTTGTCAAACACTTTTTGAAAATAATATATATAAATAATAGCACTATACATCCTTCTAGAAAATAGGTGATAGATAATGGAGAAGCAATTCTATGCAATTATCGATATTGGATCAAATACAATGCGTTTAGTTATTTACATGCAAGAAAAAGGCGGCAGATTAAAAGAAGTAGAGAATGTAAAAGCAGTAGCAAGATTGCGGACATATCTAGACAATAATCAAAAATTATCCAATGCAGGTATTTCAAAATTAATCTCCACATTGAAAAGTTTTCAAGATGTGTTAGCTGCATATGATGTCAATTCTATCATTTGTGTCGCAACAGCAACAATTAGACAGGCTAAAAATAACCAACAAATAAAAGAAAAAATTGAAATAGAAACAGGTTTAGATATTCGGATATTGTCTGAAGAGGAAGAAGCGTATTACGGCTATCTTGCTGTTGTGAACTCTACTTCTATTACTACAGGTATTACTGTGGATATTGGTGGTGGCAGTACTGAAGTAACCTATTTCGAAAATCGTGAATTAATTGCCTCTCACAGCTTTCCATTCGGTGCGTTAACATTAAAGGAATTCTTAAGTGAATCTATTCCTACAGAACAAGAATTAGTAGAATTAAAACAATTCTTAACAGAACAGTTCCGCTCTTTACCATGGCTAATAAATAAAGATGTACCTTTAGTCGCTATTGGGGGTAGTGCGCGAAATCTTGCCCAAATCGATCAAAATATCAAGAGATATCCACTCGCAGGGCTTCATCAATACAAAATGTATGACACAGATATTCAATCAATTAGTAATTATTTAACAGATTTAAAGACAGAAGACTTACCAAAAGTCGAAGGATTATCAAAAGATCGAGCAGATATTATTATCCCAGCAATCCAAGTTTTCCATACATTATATCAAGTCATCCAAGCAGACAGCTTCATTTTAAGTAGAAAAGGATTAAGAGATGGCGTATTTTTTGAGCAACTTTCAAAAGACATCGGTACAACCCTTTTTCCCAATGTGTTAGAAGATAGTATTCAAGAATTAATGAATGACTACAACTTGAATCCTAAGCAAATATTGCATGTCCAATACTTAACAAGAATTGTCTTTAACTATTTAAAAGACAACGGCGTAATGAATCTAATGAAAACAGACTGGGAATTAGTCAAACGTGCTAGTTACTTATGCCATTTAGGTGAATACATTGATGCAGAATCTAGTGCACAACACACCTTCTATTTATTAGCGAATAGAACCATTGATGGTCTAATGCATAAAGAGAGACTCATGCTTGCACTTATTGCTTCTTATAAAAATAAAACAGTCTTCAAACAATTTATCGGACCATATAAGGACTGGTTTTTAAAAGAAGAACGAAAAAAATTAAGGCATCTTGGTGCATTGCTTAAGTTCACCTATTGTTTGGATGCGACGAAAAGGCAAATTGTTAAAGAGTTAGACATAACAAAAAAGCAGCGTAAGCTTGTCATTACACTATATTGTAGTGGTGATTATACCCCTGAAGAATACCAGGCAGAAAAACAAAAAAATCATTTAGAAAAAATCATAAAAATGGATGTCGATCTTCATTTTGTATCAATGAAGAAGTAGTAGCTTTTCTTTTTTTCTTATATCCAATGTCAGACAAGTGTATGTAAATTTGTTTAGTTATTTTTACAATAAATTTACATACACTTAACAATAACTCCTTTCTCTAGCGTTATGATAGTAATAGTAATAAAGTAATTATTTTTTCATTTCGTAAATTTTTTTTCATATATTGCAAGTAAAGGATGATTTGTCATGACAACAGTTGAATTAGAAAGAGAATTGGGGCGTCCCACTAATTATAATAACCGTGAATTAAGTTGGTTGTCTTTTAATAGAAGAGTGCTAGGTGAGGCGGACGATGAAAGCAATCCATTATTAGAAAGGTTACGTTTTTTAGCAATTTTCTCATCGAACCTGGACGAGTTCTTCATGGTAAGAGTGGCAGGATTAAAAGACCAAGTAAAAGCAGGGTTTAATCGTCGTGATAATAAATCGGGCCTTACGCCAAAAGAACAATTATCACAAATCTCTGTATTCAATCATCAATTAGTC
Organism: Gracilibacillus sp.; assembly: GCA_029268495.1. Classification (GTDB taxonomy): domain Bacteria; phylum Bacillota; class Bacilli; order Bacillales; family Amphibacillaceae; genus Gracilibacillus; species Gracilibacillus marinus. Next base: position 804 of record JAJUGF010000152.1, on the reverse strand, counting down.
GAGGAACAATATACGATTTATAATTTTTTGCAAGCAGAACTTCATGACAACAAGATTAAGCTATTATCTGTAAAAGAATTATCTAACCAACAATTAAATGAATTAGAAACATATTTTGATGAGCATATTTTTCCAGTGCTTACACCAATGGCGATTGATGCATACCGTGCTTTTCCAATGCTATTGAATAAATCGATTAATTTAGCTGTGCAGTTAGAGGACTTATATGATTTAGATTCCGACCAACTAAAAACAGCTATTGTACAAGTTCCTGCATTACTTGACCGATTTATTTGTGTGAGTAATCATCAGTATATTTTGTTAGAAGATGTTATTCGTTATTTCATCGCTAAATTTTTTACAGGCTATAAAGTAACATCCATTATTACATTTCGAATTACAAGAAATGCTGACATGACAATACATGAAGAAGGTGCTCGTGATTTACTTAAAGAGATTGAAAAAGAATTAAAGAAAAGAAAATGGGGATCCGCTGTCCGACTTGAAGTAGAAAGCCATCATCAAAATGAGCAAATGATTGATTATTTGTTGCACGAACTCGAAATCCACCATAAAGATGTATATATGATTGATGGTCCACTTGATTTAACTTTCTTATCAGACTTCTATAGTACATTACGTAAAGATTACGAGCACTTAGTATACCAAACATTAATTCCACAGCCAGCACAAGATATTTATGAAGGAGAAACCATATATGATGCAGTCAGAAATAGAGATGTCTTTCTCCATCATCCATACGAATCATTTGAACCAATTGTTGATTTAATCAGTGAAGCTGCA
>JAJUGF010000151.1 GCA_029268495.1 Gracilibacillus sp. | reverse complement strand
GGAAATCGGTTTCTCTAGTTTATTATATCTACATATAAATTTACTGTCAACATAAATTTATATGTATTTTGTGAATAAGCATATAGCATTTGTCAATTCAATCTATACACTTATTCACATTTATTACTTTGATTTGATTCAATTAAAATCAACTTCTCTATTTCATTCGTTCAAACTTTACACGAATCTCTAATAATTAATTCAGAATCTACTAATAACGATTTCGGTACTTTATTATGATTAATCAAATCATGCAACATGGTAGCGGCTAATTTCCCTATCTTTACCTGATCCTGTTTTACTGTTGCAAGAGTTGGATCCGTATAACGACATGCTTCTATATCATCACACCCGACAACCTTGATGTCGTCTGGTACAGAGAGACCTGCTTCTTTAATGGCTCTAATTGCCCCTAAAGCCATCATGTCTGATACTGCAAATACCCCATCTGGTCGATGAGTTCCTTGTAGAATTTCCTTCATCTTCTCGTAACCACTTTCCTCAAAATAGTTACCATATTTAATCCATTCATCATTGACATTCATGCCAAAATCCTTCATTGATTGAATAAAAGAATCCTTACGCTCATTAGAAACTTGTGATCCCTTCTGTCCTCCAAGAAATGCTAATTTCCTAATACTATGTAAATAAAAGTATTCTACAACATGCTTAGAAATCTTTTTGTTATCTGACATTACATAAGTTGATTTTTCACCTGTCAGCTCCAAATCGACACCAACAGTAGGTATATTACTTTCGTCTAATTTAATAATGGAATCGCCAATTTGTTCTCCAGCAATAATTAAGCATCCATCTAGTTGATAATGTCTTGCTCTTGCAACATAGTCTAATGTGCCCATATTAAAATTTTGATTAGAAAAAACAAGAATATCATATCCCAAACGACCAATTGTATTTTTAAAAGAGTTAATTACATGATTAAAAAAAGGATGATTAAATTCTACATTTACTTCTCCAGCATATATAAGACCAATCATATTTGATTTTTTTGTTGTCAAAGTTTTCGCTGAAAAACTTGGTTGATAACCTGTTTCCTCAATGACTCTTTTGACTTTTTGGATTGTTTTTGGACTAATCCTCCCAGTTTGGTTAATTACTTTTGACACAGTAGCAGGTGATACCCCAGCCATTTTTGCAATCTCACGAATTGTCAATTTCATAATATACTCCCTCAATTTATCATCATATCCATAAGCTGTTCCTACTCTAGTTTTAGCTTTTTTCATCCCTATTTGTCAACTATAACTTACTAATAGGAGCATCCTAGCATGCATCTGCTATGGATGGAAAGGAATATATTATGATAAGTGAATAAGTACACAACTATTTTATTATATAAAGAATGTTCCTAATACGTAAACTCACCAATTAGTTCATGTAATTCTTCTGCTATTTTGGAAAGTTCTTGCGCATTATTCGCAATTTCTTCCATAGAGTAATAGGTCTGTTGGGAGGAAGCGGATGTTTGTTCCACTCCTGCAGCCGCCTCTTCCGAAACAGCAGCAATGTCCGTAACAGCTCCATTCATTTCTTGACTATTTGCAGACATTGTTGCAATCGTTGTTGTCACATTACTAAACTTAATTACAATTTGTTTCATTTCTTCATTTATTCTTGTAAATGTTTCACCAGTATCCTTCATTTGCTTTGTTCCTTCTTTAACTTCTTCATATCCACTTAATAAGGACTTAGAAACTGTTGTGGATTCTTGCTGAATATCTTTCACTATGTTCGTAATATCAGATACGGAAATCGCTACTTGTTCTGCAAGTTTTCTCACTTCCTCTGCGACTACCGCAAATCCTTTACCATGCTCTCCTGCTCTTGCCGCTTCAATAGAGGCATTTAATGCTAGCAAATTAGTTTGTTCTGCAATTTTTTTAATTACAGATATTAATTGCGATATTTCTTTTGATTTCGTATCCAAACCAATTACTCTATCAACGGATTCCTGAACAATTTGATCAATGAGGTTCATTTGGTGTACAGAAGCTCTCATCAATTGTTCCCCTTTTTCTGTAATTGTAAGCACATCTTTAGAAGAATGATTAATATGCTTAGTATTTGTACTTACTTCTTGTAACTGGTTATTAAATTCTTGCATAGAAGAAGATAGCGCATTTGTACTGTTTACCTGTGTCTCTGCACCTGATGATAATTCTTGCATAATTGCAGAAACCTGTTGAGACCCTGATTTAACTTCAAAAGAAGATTGTGTTAATCGAGCACTTCTTTCACTTACATTTTGTGATACGACAGAAATTTGGCTAATGATTGATTTTAAATTGTTACTCATCATATTAATGGAAAAAGCAAGTCGACCAATTTCATCCTTCCCACTATAGCTAATTGCATCCACTTCAAGGTTTCCATTCGCAATACGATTACTTACTTCTACTAATTTATTAAGATTATTCGAAATACCTCGACTAATAATGAACACAAGCAAACTACCTCCACCAATCGACACAATCATGGAAATAAGTAAAACAAAAAATGCAGTTTGCTGATTCGATTTAGTCTGTGAGACAGATGCTACTCTTTCGTCATTTAATTTCTTTTTAATTTCTTCCAATAAAAAAAGTGATTCATTACGTAAATTTCTAATTTGTGTAGACAAACTTTCTGCATTGGTCTGGTTTTTTGCCAACTTTTCATTTAAAAGTTCATTTAAAAACAAATCATTAATTTTTTCATCATTTGTTATGACACTTTGTAATAGTTCTTGCTGTTCATTGGTGTTTAAGGTTGATTCAAGTTTTTGACTCAATATGACCAACTGTTCTTGCTGCAATTCAAATTGATCAATAAATTGTTCATGGCCATCTTGAACAAAATTCGCTACACTTATACCTTTAGCTTGTATTATTGCACCCATTTCAGTAATTTCTATTGCTTTGTCACCGCTACTTTCCAAACTTGAGATATCCTCTCCCGTTTTGTCTAATAGCATCAACACAATAGCAGTAGTGATACCAAATAATAAAAAAACAAAACATAATATCAAAGCATATTTCTTTCCAATATTTAAATTTTTTAACGTAAATTTAGTAAAGCTAAATTTTTTAACACTAGAAATATATTTATTAGACATATAAGGCCCTCTTTTCTAATAGAGTAACTACAGTAATATACGTTCTACCTGGTGTTATAAGTAAGGGAATAAACCATTGATTCTATAGAAATAGACTGTCAAAAAACACATTGACAGTCTATTTTAGCTACATATATATTTTGCAATTTTTTTATACGTGGAGACCACTAGCCTTCATTGTTCGATTATTTAGCACACGTTGAAAAACCTGATAAATCGAGAACGCAAGTACACTTCCTATCACCATAAGAAAAATTGGGGCAAGATAAGTGATAGCTAACGCACCGATTAAAATGGCGATAATAAGAAATGTATGAAGATAGTATCCAATTGACATGAATAGTGCATTCTTGATTGATTGTACGATTGTTAAATCTTGATGCACTAATATAAAGAAAATATAAATGGTCATAAAAACGTATAAAATAGAAGAAAAAATCAACAAAATAAATACAAAAATTTTTCCTGTAAAATCAATTTGCAACACAATGGACAAATCAAAATATAAGATAAATCCAGCTAGTAACCATATCAATCCAATAATAAAACTTTTCTTAAAGTTCGTCTTAAAAAGTTGGAAAAATATTCGAACAACACCTACATCCGTTCCTTCCACATGCCACTTTCGCGCAACACCAAATAGTGCTGTAGTGGCTGGAAAGATAGTGAAAATAGGAATACAACAGATGACCCATAAGGCATTTAACAATACAAAATGAGCAAAAATATCAAGTATTTTAAAAAACATATTTTCTGATTTGTTCATAAAATCACCTTCATGATGGAATCGTTACTTCTGACCCAATAGCACATGACTCACGAATGATTAGTTGTGGATCTACTAATAAAGAGCATGAATCTGCATTACCAGTTATTAAGTCATGTAACATATATGCCGCTAATCTTCCCATTTTCACCCTATCCTGTTTCACTGTTGCAAGCGGTGGATTGCTATATCGTGTTGCTTCAATGTCATCACAACCGATTATTTTTATCTCTTCAGGCACTTGAATTCCCTCTTCCTTCAATGCCTTTAGCGCACCAAATGCCATCATATCTGACGCTGTATATACAACCTGTGGATAAGGACCTGATGCTAATATTCGTTTCATCGCTTCATATCCACTCTCTTCAAAGTAGTCACCATACTGAATCCAATCTGGTCGTTTGACCATACCAAATAGATCGAGATAATGAAGAAATGCATTTTTTCTAATGTTAGAAATGTTGGAATCACTTGGTCCACCAATGAATGCTACTTCTTTAATCGAATTTAGATATAGATATTCTACTACAGTTGAAGACACTTTATGGTTATCTGTAGAGACATAACTTGATTTAGGTCCATTTAGCTCGATATCAATACCGACACATGGAATATCACTCTCATCTAATTCCTTTAAAGGAGGTTCTAATTCTTCACCTGAGATAATGACACATCCTGCTAATTGAAAATATTTACTCTTAGCTATATAATCTTCTTTTGTATCGTCAAAATTCTCCCTTGAAAAGACAAGTAAATCATAACCTAATTCTCCTATTGTCATCTTGAATGAGTTAACTACTTCATTAAAGAAAGGGTGACTAAACTCCACATGGAAAATCAATCCAATCAGATTAGATTTTTGTGTTGCAAGAGCCTTCGCAGAAAAACTAGGCTGATAACCTGTTTCTTCTATTACTTTATTTACTTTCTTAGCTGTCTTAGGGCTTATACTCCCTGTTTTATTGATTACTTTTGATACGGTTCCAGGTGATACTCCCGCCATTTTCGCTACATCTTTGATTGTCAGCCTCATGTACATCCCTCTATAATAATATAAATTAAGGTGTTAACTCTTTACTGCACCTTCTGTCAAACTTTGAATAAATAATTTGTTTAATAATAAGAAAATAACAATTAACGGTACTGTTGCCCAGAATGTCCCAGACAGAATCATACCATTATCACGTACATAGTTGTCAATTAGACCACGTAATGCTACTTGAATCGTAAAAGATGATTCGTCACGCAATACGATTAGTGGCCATAAGAAATCATTCCATACATACATAAATTTAATAATCGCTAATGTTGCAAACGCCGGAATAATAACAGGTACTGCAATGTTCCAATAGATTCTGAAATTAGAGCAACCATCTATTTTGGCAGCATCTACCAGTTCATTTGGTACATTACTACTAATATATTGTCTCATCCAGAAGATACCGAACGCATCGATTAAACCTGGCACAATAATTGCTTTTAAATCATTTAGCCAATCTAATTTAGAAATGATAATATACTGTGGGATTAACCCGAGTTGTGGCGGAATCGTCATTGTAACCAAAATTGCAAGGAATAAGACGTTCTTTCCTTTGAATTCGAATTTAGCAAAAGCAAAACCTGCCAATGAACATAAGAATAGTACACCAATTGTTGCTACAACAGAAACAATTAATGAATTCATAATTGCGCCCCAGAAATCAATTGTATTAATTACATTCGTAAAGTTTGTAACTAGCTCAGAACCTGGAATAAACGCAGGTGGCACACTGTTAATTGCACTGTTGTGGTTTGTTGCCATTACAAACATCCAATACAATGGAAAGACAGATAAAAAGGAAGCAATGACAAGTAGTGCATAGACAAAGAACTTCGAAATGGATAATTTATTTGATACTGTTTTTTCACTCATTTGCTAACCCTCCTTATCGCCCAATCCGATTTGCAACAAATACGTTAATTGACGATAAAATTATAATAATAATGAACAAGATAATCGCAGATGCCGAAGCTGGACCAAATGATAAGTTGGTAAATGCTTCACGATATAAATAAAGAACAACTGTAATACCTTCTTCTCTAAATGACCTTCCAACATAAATTAATGGCTCTGTAAATAATTGCAATGCACCAATTGTAGAAGTAAATACAGTTAAGATAATAATCGGTTTTAACATTGGTATTGTGATATATTGTATTTTTTGACGGATTGTTGCACCATCAATTTGAGCTGCTTCATACAATTCATTTGGTATTGCCTGAAGACCTGCAAGATAAATGATGGTATTGTAACCAACCCAACGCCAGAATACCATTGTAGAAATCGCAATCTTCACACCCCAATAAGATGTCTTCCAACTAACTGGATCCACGCCAAACCAACCTAGAATTACATTAAAAAGCCCAAAATCTTGTGG
>JAJUGF010000150.1 GCA_029268495.1 Gracilibacillus sp. | reverse complement strand
TTAGCTTACTTACATGATAAAGATGTGAATACAGATAATCTTCGTATTAGTAATCGCGCACATGTGATTCTTCCATATCATTTGAAATTAGATGCATTACAAGAAGATGAAAAAGGCGTGAACAAAATTGGTACGACACGTAAAGGTATTGGTCCAGCATATATGGATAAAGCGGCGCGTGTTGGGATTCGAATTGCGGATTTATTAGATAAAGAAGCATTTAAAGAAAAATTAGAAATCAATTTAAAAGAAAAGAATCGTTTATTTGAGAAAGTATACGAAACAGATTCTGTTCAAATAGAAGATATTTTAGAAGAATATTACGAATATGGCCAACAAATCAAACAATATGTTGTGGATACTTCTGTTGTATTAAATGATGCATTAGATGATGGCAGACGTGTATTATTTGAAGGTGCACAAGGTGTTATGTTGGATATTGACCAAGGAACATACCCATTTGTTACATCATCTAACCCAATTGCTGGTGGGGTTACAATTGGTTCAGGTGTAGGCCCATCTAAAATCAATCATGTTGTCGGTGTGTCGAAAGCATATACGACACGTGTTGGTGATGGTCCATTCCCGACAGAATTAACGAATGAAATTGGAGATCGTATCCGCGAAGTAGGAAATGAATATGGTACAACAACAGGTCGTCCTCGTCGTGTTGGATGGTTTGATAGTGTCGTTGTTCGTCATGCTCGCCGTGTAAGTGGGATTACGGACTTGTCACTAAACTCCATTGATGTGTTAACAGGTATTGAAACATTAAAGATTTGTGTCGCATATAAATATAAGGGAGAAATTATGGAAGAATTCCCTGCAAGCTTAAAAATATTAGCAGACTGTGAACCAGTATATGAAGAGTTGCCTGGTTGGACAGAAGATATTACAGGTGTGAAAAGCTTGCATGAATTACCAGAGAATGCACGTCATTATTTAGAACGTGTCTCTCAATTAACTGGTATTCCACTATCCATTTTCTCAGTAGGACCAGATCGTTCTCAAACAAACGTTGTACGTAGTGTGTATAGTTAATAGAGCGTGTACGAAAAATTTAATCAATAAAAGAATTCTTTAATCTGAAAATATCCAAACGATTCGAAAGTTATTTGCTGGATCGTTTGGATTTTTTACGTATTCAGAGGGGAAAAGACTCCCTATTTCATTGTAATTTTGTCTTTAGACTGTATATCAAAATAAGCTTCTCCTTATCCAAACCGTAGCAATCGACATATACTGAGCACCTTTTCTCAAATAATGGAAGTAATTATACAGTTATGTTACATTACGTAGAAAAGGGTTTTCATACTTACTATGCCTATGTTACCTTTATAAAGGTGATTCATTTGAAATAGAGATAATTTGAATCATGATAGGTATATAGGAGGAAAAGTGAGATGCGAGAAAGCAAGATAACGAGTTATAAGAAATTATTTAGAAACACGATGATTGCTAGTGTGATAGGTTTAGGTTTAACAACACAGGTTGCTTTTGCTGATGAGACTACATTACCTATTATTTATCACGTATATGTAGATGGAGAACATATTGGTGTTGTTGATGATCAGCAAGAGGTAGAGAACTTCATCCAAAACAAACTAGAAACAACAAAAGAAGAGAATAATCAACTTGATTATACATACACGATTGAAGAAGAAATCAGTTATGTACCTGAGACAGTTTTTGAAACAAAGACAAATGAAGAAAAAGTACTCAAGTATTTAGATGATGAGTTAACAGTAAAAGTAGATGCAGAAGCGCTAGTTGTTGGTGAAGAAACAGTAGGCTATTTTGCATCAGAAGAAGAAGCGGAAGCAGTGATTCAAAAGTACAAAGAGAAGTTTGTAGATAAAGACACGCTGAAGCAACTGGAAGAAAATACAAATAAAGAAGCGGAATTAAAGATTGGCAATACACGTATCCTTGATGTAACGTTAACAGAAGAAGTAACGACATCAGAAGAGACTGTATTCGCAAAAGACGTGCTGACAGTAGAACAAGGTGTCACATTACTTGAAAAAGGTACATTAGAAACAAAGACATATGCGGTGCAAGAAGGCGATGTGCTTGGATCAATCGCTAGTGCACATGACTTATCTTTAAAGCAATTGTTGGAACTAAATCCAGGATTAAAAGAAGATTCTTTAATCAAAATTGGTGATGAGCTACAAGTAACGGTACTTAAGCCATTTGTATCTGTTGTCGTAACAGAGGAAGCGAAAAAAGAAGAAACAGTTTCCTTTGAGACAGAAGTAGAAGAATCAGAAACGATGTATAAAGGCGAAGAAGAAGTGAAACAAGAAGGTGCGGACGGTACGAAAGAAGTTGTTTACAAAACACAAAAAGTAAATGGCAAACAAGTATCAGAAGAAACGGTACAAGAAACAGTAACAAAAGAACCTATCAAAGAAGTCATCATTAAAGGTACAAAAGTCGTATCTGAAAGAGGAACAGGGCAATTTGACTGGCCAGCGATTGGCGGATACATTTCTAGTCATGTTGGTGAACGTTGGGGTTCTTACCATAAAGGTTTAGACATTGCTGGTGTAAGTAATCGATCTATCTTAGCTGCTGATAATGGAACAATCGTATCTGCAGGTTGGGATAATGGTGGCTATGGTAACAAAATCGTCATTGACCATAACAATGGCTATCGTACCATTTATGCACACTTAGCTTCCATCGATGTATCAGCAGGCCAAACAGTAGAAAAAGGCCAAACAATCGGTGTCATGGGATCAACTGGAGACTCTACAGGTATCCATTTACACTTTGAAGTGTATGATAATGGTTCTTTAGTAAACCCGGCAACACTATATTAAGCAAATGATTTTCTCACAATTTCTATATACCCTATTATGAATGATATAAACTCTTGTTACGAAATATAGTAGCAAGAGTTTTTCTGTTATAGATTTGCTCGACTCTATACGGATAAATAAAGAGAATAAAAGACATTTGCATCAAATTCAGTTAAAATAGATAAAGTGAGACAACAATGAATAGGCGTATAGTGACTTCTATTCACTCACTACACAAAACAAACGATAAAGAATAAAATTGGAAAAGGACGTGCTTTTATGAGTCAAAAAATACTTGTTGTAGATGATGAAAAGCCGATTGCAGATATATTAAAATTCAACTTAGAAAAAGAAGGTTATGAAGTCATTGTTGCAAACGATGGGGATAAGGCAATTGAATTAGCAACAAATGAGAATCCAGACTTAATCTTATTAGATATTATGTTACCAGAAAAAGATGGGAATGAAGTGTGTCGAGAAGTGAGAAAAACACACGCAATGCCAATCATTATGCTCACAGCAAAAGATTCCGAGATTGACAAAGTACTTGGTCTAGAATTAGGTGCAGATGATTATGTGACAAAGCCATTTAGTAATCGTGAATTAATTGCGAGAGTAAAGGCGAACTTAAGAAGAAGAAACCAAGAGCCAGAACCACAACAACGAGATACAAATGATATTACGATAGGTACACTTGTCATTCATCCAGATGCTTATACAGTGACGAGAAATGGCCAACATATTGAATTGACACATCGTGAATTTGAGTTATTGCATTATTTAGCTCGCCATATTGGCCAAGTAATGACAAGAGAACATCTGTTAGAAACAGTATGGGGATATGATTATTATGGGGATGTCCGTACAGTCGATGTTACTGTAAGACGTCTACGTGAGAAGATTGAAGATAACCCTAGTAACCCATTATGGATTGTAACAAGACGAGGTGTTGGTTATTATTTGCGTAATCCTGAACAGGAGTAAGAGTATATGAATCGAGTGAGTTTTTTCCAGTCGATCAGGCTGAAAATCATTATAATTTTGACATTATTTTTATTACTTGCGATTCAAGTGATTGGATCCTACTTCATTAATCAATTGGAAGAGAGCTTACATGCAAGCTTTGAAGATAATTTAGAAGACCGAATTCAAATTCTCACGACAAATTTAGAAGAAGTTTTTAAAAAAGAACGTGAAGAGACAGATGAAGGCCCAACATTACAAGAAGAGATACGAGACATTATTGATCGGTATTCCACAGATATTTTTACCGATTTACAAGTGATTGATTCCCAATTTCGTGTAGTTGGTGCAGTAGGTAGTAGTGACAGAGTTGGGAAACGAATTACTGGAGATAGTGATATTGACGGTGCATTACAATTTAGTCTTGAAGCAGAAGATAGGTTCCGAACCCGTTATACTAATGATCGAACGATTCGAAAGACAGTACCTATTATAGATTCAGAAACGGAAACTCCAATTGGGGTACTCCAAGTGGATGCATCCATTGAAGAAATTTATGAGCAGTTAGAGCAAACGACTAAGATATTCTTAAATGCGACAATGATTGCGTTACTCGTGTCTGTTGTGTTAGGGATTTTAGTAGCGAGGTCTATTACAAAGCCTATTCAAGAAATGCGTAAACAAGCAACCATTATGGCTAGAGGAGATTTCTCCAAAAGGGTAAATGTATATGGAACAGATGAAATTGGCCAATTAGCAATGACATTTAACAATATGAATGACAAATTGATGCTTGCTAATCAGACAACAGAAGAAGAAAGACGAAAGCTGAGTTCTGTGCTTGCGAATATGTCTGATGGTGTCATTGCAACAGACGAAAAGGGACGCATTTCTTTAATGAATGACCCTGCTACACAACTGATCGGGATTCCTTTTGAAGAAGCAAAAGGTCGCCTCATTGTAGAAGTATTACAGCTTGAGGATAAAGTCATTGATGTGAAGGAATTAGAAGAGACTGGTTCTCTTACGATTGATTTTAGTACAGAGGAAGAGTTGTTTTTAGTTAAAGCGAGCTTCTCGATTGTACAAGATGAAGAAGAGACCTTCACTGGTTTAATTACAGTAATTAGTGATGTAACAGAACAGGAAAAGGTAGAAAGAGAACGCCGCGAATTCGTATCGAACGTGTCACATGAATTGCGTACACCACTTACGACAATGAGAAGCTATTTAGAAGCATTAACAGATGGTGCGTGGGAAGATAAGAACTTAGCACCACAGTTTCTTGAAGTGACACAAAATGAGACAGAACGAATGATTCGATTGGTGAATGACTTATTACAATTATCAAAAATGGATCATAAAGAGAGCGGAATGAATGTTGTCCAAATAGACATCATCCAGCTTGTAAACCATATTCTGGACCGATTTGAAATGAACAAGTTAGAACATATTGGAATTAGAAGAAAGATACCGCGCGAAGAAATTCTAGTATGGATCGATCCAGATAAGATTACCCAAGTTATTGATAATATCATGTCAAATGCAATTAAATATTCACCTGAAGGCGGAAAAATCACCTTACAAATGGCAAAAGAACGCAATCGAATAAAGATTAGTATCCAAGACCAAGGACTTGGAATTGCCCGTGAGAAAGTCGACAAAATCTTTGATCGATTCTATCGTGTGGACAAAGCAAGGTCACGTGAATTAGGTGGAACAGGGCTTGGACTTGCGATTTCCAAAGAGATTGTAGAAGCACATCATGGCCATATTTGGGCAAGTAGTATAGAAGGACAAGGAACGACCATTTACTTTACTTTACCACTAGTTGTTAGAAAGCGAGGTGGTAGGTCATGAACATAGAATTTATCAAAACAATTGTATTATATTTCTTAGTTGGTCTGAGTCTATTGTTAACTGTTGCTATTTGGAATTTCCAAGGTAATTATAATTACGAAGGTGTGGAGAATCCGACAAGTGATGCCCAATTAGGTGGGGTAGAAATATCTAAGCAAGAGATCATCCAACCAGATCAAATTATTTTTCATTGGAATAAGGTCGCACAAGGTCTTGAAGATAAGACGAAGGAACTAAATGTATTTCGTGATATTACAGATTTAAGATTATATAATTTTCGAATTGCAGAAGAGAGTGCGGTAATTGATGAGGCTGTCAATCGAGTAGAGATTAAATTCCCTACATCGATGCCATCTAGCTTTATTAACGATATTTTTACAATTGATGAACAAATTTTGATTGATTCGGAATTCGATAGTATTATTTTATATTTAAATGAAGACAGAACGAATAATCATGTCGTCTTTAATAATAGTGATCCATATGCAATTGATATTCTTGCAAATATCCAAAATCTCCCACAAATTATCTCGTATTTTGATCAATTGAATGTAGTGGAACAATTTATCACTTATTTACCTGTAGAATTGCGCTTTAATCGGACAATCTATATCCCGAATGAAGTGAAGTTGAGTGGGAAGAAGTTCAGCTATACATCGATTAATCCTGATGCGAATTCGTTACAGAG
>JAJUGF010000149.1 GCA_029268495.1 Gracilibacillus sp. | reverse complement strand
ACCTCCATTTATTAGATTATGGACAGGAACTTAAATGGGCATTACAAAGATGTAGTAAGGATAACCTTAATGAGATTTTGCAGCGATTATTTAAGCAATTATGGGAGTCACATAACCTTTCAATAGAACAATTACAATTATGGGATAAGCAATTTAAGATATTAAGGAAAAACTGGCTAGAAGAATATGATATGGACGAATATGAAGATAATTTTAATGGGGATGGCTTTTGGAATGAGGATGGCAGCTTTTCTTTTCAAAAATTTACGGAAGTGAAACAGAAAGAATTTCATAATTTAATGAATTTACTTGAAAAAGAAAAGTATCAAAAAGGAAGAACGAGCATTCAAGAAATCGAGTCATATCTGAGAGAACATTATTATTTAGATATAAAGTTACAAGACATCGCAGATCGATTCTTTCTCAGTCGTGAGTATATCTCTAGGAAATTCAAGCAAGTATATCATGTGACGCTTACAGAATATGTAACAGAGATACGGATAGAAAAATCAAAGGAATTATTAGAAAATCCACACCTAAAAATCTATGACATCGCAAAAGAAGTTGGATACAAAGACGAAAAATACTACAGCAAAGTGTTCAAAAAAATCAATGGTCAAACTCCAAACCAATATAGACAGTACATTAGAACAGGTCTTCATACCCCTTCTAGCTCTTGAATTGGAAATAATTCTTATTATAGCAAAAAAGAACCTCTCTGTTAGATAAGAGAAGTTCTTTTTATTTATAGACATGATGTTTGTCTTATTTTTTCTTTGAAGCTTTTTCACGTTCATTTTTATTTAAAATTTTCTTACGAAGACGAATTGATTCAGGTGTTACCTCACAATATTCATCATCATTTAAATATTGAATCGCTTCTTCTAATGACATTTTTCTTGTTTTACGAATGGTTGCAGTTTGGTCTTTATTTGCAGAACGAACATTTGTTAAATGCTTCTCTTTTGTGATATTAACTGTTAAGTCATTCTCACGATTATGTTCTCCTACAATCATTCCTGCATATACATCTGTACCTGGATCAACAAAAATAATTCCTCTATCCTCTAAATTCATAATACCATATGTCGATGCTTTTCCATTTTCTAGAGCCACAAGTACACCTTCACGACGTCCACCTACTTGACCTTTTACAAATGGTGCATATTCTTCAAACGTATGGTTAATGATACCGTATCCTCTTGTTTGTGTCATGAATTCAGTTGCATAACCAATTAATCCACGAGATGGAACTTTAAATTCCATGCGCACTTGACCATTGCCGTGATTAATCATATCAATCATTTCACCTTTACGCGCACCAAGTGATTCCATAACAGGTCCAGTATAATCTTCAGGTACATCAATTTGCACACGTTCAATCGGTTCACATTTTACACCATCAATTTCTTTAATAATAACTTCTGGTTTAGATAATTGAATTTCGTATCCTTCACGACGCATGTTCTCAACTAGAATAGATAAATGTAATTCTCCACGTCCTGAAACAATCCATGCATCAGGAGACGCTGTTTGTTCCACACGCAAACTTACGTCTGTTTCTAATTGGGATAACAAACGTTCTTCAATCTTTCTAGATGTAATATGCTTTCCTTCACGTCCAGCAAAAGGACTATTGTTTACAACAAAAGTCATTTGTAATGTCGGCTCATCTATACGTAATACAGGTAATGCTTCTTGATGTTCTGTTGGACAAACTGTTTCCCCAACATTAATATCTTCCATTCCTGCAACAGCAATAATATCTCCTGCTTTTGCTTCTTGGATTTCAATTCTTTTTAGTCCAATAAAACCGAACAATTTAGATACACGGAAATTCTTAACAGAACCGTCTGTTTTCATTAAAGAAACTTGTTGGCCTACTTTAATCGCACCTCTAAACACACGTCCAATACCAATACGTCCTAAATAATCATTGTAGTCTAATAATGTAATTTGGAATTGTAATGGTTCTTCTGCATTATCAATTGGTGCAGGAATATTCTTTAAGATTGTCTCAAAGATTGGCTCCATTGATTCCTCTTGTGTATCTGGTTCATAACTTGATGTACCATTTAATGCTGATGCAAATACAACTGGGAATTCTAATTGATCATCATCTGCACCTAATTCAATAAATAAGTCTAATACTTCGTCAATTACTTCTGATGGGCGAGCATTCGGGCGATCGATTTTATTCAATACCACAACAGGGCGAAGTTTTTGTTCTAAAGCTTTCTTTAATACAAAGCGTGTTTGAGGCATACATCCTTCATATGCATCTACAACAAGTAATACACCATCAACCATCTTCATAATACGTTCTACTTCTCCACCGAAGTCAGCGTGTCCAGGTGTATCAAGGATATTAATATGAATATCTTTATAATTAATAGCTGTATTTTTAGCTAAAATTGTAATACCACGTTCTTTTTCGATATCATTTGAATCCATTGCACGCTCATCTACTTGTTCATTATCACGGAAAGTACCTGATTGGTGTAATAATTGGTCAACTAACGTTGTTTTTCCGTGGTCAACGTGGGCAATAATCGCGATATTACGGACATCTTCTCTGAATTGCGTCATGTAAATATTCTCTCCTCTTTCGAAAAACACAGGTAGTTTAATGTAACTATCTGTGTTTTGCTTCTTATCATGTGACGTTCACTTCTTAGCAACTTTTAGATTATATCACAAAAGTCTAAAAATAATATAGCTATTTGTCATATTTTACGAACTGTATACAAAAAACTGCACCACCATCTGCATGATTTCGGGCGAATATCGTTCCACCTGATTTCTCCACAATTGCTCTTGCAATCGCTAGACCTAATCCTGTCTCACCATTTTCACCTTTCACAAAACGATGGAATAATTTTGTTAATAACTCTTCATCAATTCCATCTCCGTCATCCTTCACTTCTATTCTTACATTTTTATTGATTTCATATACAGATAACTCCACTTTTGTTGTTGCATGACGCAGCGCATTCGTCACAATATTCATGATTGCCTGTAACATTTTCTCATAATCAAATGTTAAAGTATGTTGTTCTACCCGCTTTAACGTAATGTCCACATTTCGCTCATTAGCGATTGGCACCGCTCTTGCCATTATTTGTTCCATAAATGTTTCCATTTCTATTTTTTCTTCTTTATAAATATTCTCTTCACTATCTAACTTCGCAAGTAATATAATTTCATTAATAATTTTTTTTAGTCGATAAATTTCTTCTACCATGACATTAAGGCCACGTTCTGCTTCTTCCCCTTCAAAAATCCCATCTTTAATTCCTTCTGCATAGCCTTGGATTGTCATTAAAGGTGTCTTCAATTCATGGCTTGCATTTTGGAAAAATTGACGTTGAGATTGAATGAAGCTATTTAATTCATTCGCCATTTCAACAACACTTTTTTCTACTTCTTTAATTTCACCTGTTGCACTAATTGCTTCCATTTGATCAAATTGACGTTTCTCTATTTTCTTCAATTGATAGCGTAATTTTGTTAATGGTGTAACTAATTTCGTTGTTAAATAATGACTTAATAGCACCGCAACTGCAATTCCAATTAAGAAAATCGAAATAAGTCTACCAATTAAACTCTCCCTTACCTCTTGCAAATCGTCTAGCGGTGTGAGTAAGACAAGTTTCTGTGTCGTATAGGAAGATATAATCGGGATAATAGAAACAACATATTTTTCATTTCCACTTTCCCACAACGGCTGTTCAGGATCGTCCATATCATAACGAGTCACAAATGAATCTAATTGATCCACATTCGTAATAGAAGAAAAAACAATTTTTTCTGTTTTATCATCATAGGCAAACACTTGTAAGTTATATGCATTTAACAAACGCAGTAATGTTTGTGCATTATAACTATTATTTAGATCTTCATATAAAATAAAATTAACGATTAATTCTCCCTTGTCTTCTAATTGTCGTTGTTCATCTTTAATTAACATTTGAAGCATCTGAGAATATACTGTAATTCCCGCAATTGTCATAATAATTACGAGTAATGTAGTGAATGCTATCGTTAATTGGTATTGTAATTTCATTCTTCTTCCCCTTGAAGATGAAGTCTGTATCCATATCCCCAAACAGTTTCTACAGGTAAACCATGTAACTTCTTACGCAATCGCTTCACAAGGTCATCTACTGCTCGGTCACTCCCAAAATAATCATCACCCCAAATTAGCGTCAATAATTCTTCTCTCGAAAAAGCACGATTCGGTTGTTTAGCAAATATCTCTAACATATCAAATTCTTTTGTTGTCACATCAATCTCTTTTTCTTCCCAAAACACTTGTCTTGCTGCTTTATCCATTTTCAAATCATCTACTTCTAGTAAATCTGTTGATTGTGTTGTCATGATTGGTTGTAATTCCGTTCGTTTAAATAAACGCTTTACTCTTGCAACTAGCTCTCTTGGACTAAATGGTTTTGTTAAATAGTCATCACTACCTAATTCCAATCCTAGAATTTTATCCACTTCTTCATCTTTAGCCGAAATAATAATAATTGGTACTTCACTTACTTGGCGAATTCTCTTACATAACTCATATCCATCCATTCCAGGCAGCATAATATCTAATATCCACATATTCGGTTGTCCAGATTGTGCTAATTCCCACGCATCTTCTGCGCGTTCGGTTACAGTAACTTCATATCCTTCTTTCTTTAAATATGCTTTTACAATATCACGTATATTCGCGTCATCTTCCACAAGATAGATTTGTTGATTCACATTGACTTCCACCCTTCAGCACTATGCTAATATCGACAATCTTTGATTTATATTATATTTTCGCACATTTTTCTAAAAAAATTAAGTATAGATAGTCATTCCATCATCAGTTACACATTTTTTCTACAATTATCCCATTATTATGCCATAAGTAATGGATACAATAGCATTGTAAGAAACAATACTACTTGAAAGGAAGGGGACAACTATGAACGAACAAGATAAGGAATTATATACAAATCATTCGAATAAAGCGCCTAAAGAGAAAAACCTAGGAGGCATGTTATTAAGTGGTGTGGCAGGAGGTTTGATTGTCGCATTATTTAGTGGAGGGATATTTCTTTCTATGTTAGATGATGACAGTGCAAATAATGAAGCACAACCTGCTCCTACTGAGGAAACTACCGAGACAGCTCAAAATACGGAAGCTGTTGCTACAACAAATGTATCCAATGATGAGACGACTTCGTTAAGTAGTGCGATTTCTAAAGTATCAGATGCAGTTGTTGGTATTTCTAATATCAGACAAGTGAATTTATGGGAAGAAGCAGATGCAGCTGGAACTGGTTCAGGTGTCGTATACAAAAAAGACGGTGAATATGCCTATGTCGTGACAAATAATCACGTTGTTGAGGGTGCACAAGATGTAGAAGTAGTATTAACAAACGGCGAACATGTACAAGCGAAAGTGCTTGGAACAGATGCCCTAACTGATTTGGCTGTACTACGCATCCCAAGCGAACAAGTAACGACAGTCGCACAACTTGGCTCATCTGAGAGCTTAACTGTTGGGGAAACAGCTATTGCGATAGGTAATCCTTTAGGTACTGAATTTGCTGGATCCGTTACCCGAGGAATCATTAGTGGACTGGATAGAGCTGTCGATGTTGATTTAAACAGTGACGGAACACCTGATTGGACAACAGAAGTAATCCAAACAGATGCTGCAATTAACCCAGGGAATAGTGGTGGTGCATTAATTAATACAAATGGAGAAGTTATTGGTATTAATTCCATGAAAATTGCACTAGAAGCTGTCGAGGGAATTGGATTCGCAATACCAATTGATGATGCGAAACCAATTATTGAACAGTTAGAGCAAGGACAAGAAGTTAAACGACCATTCTTAGGTATTAGTGCGGTTGACCTTGATACAGTACCAGCTCAACATAAACAACAAACACTCCAATTAGAAGAAGGCATTGAAAATGGTGTAGTCATTGCAGATGTGGAACTTAATTCACCTGCCGAAGCAGCTGGTCTACAAAGATATGATGTAGTCACAAAAATAAATGACCACGACATTCAATCTATGCTCGATTTAAAAACATATCTCTATCGTGAAACAAAAATTGGCGACGAAGTAACCGTCACGTTCTACCGCGATGGAAAACAACAAACAACTGAATTAACTTTAGTAGAACAAAATAACTTATAAAAATGCAAAAATCCAAACGATTCGAAAGCTATTTACCGAATTGTTTGGATTTTGTGCGTATAATCAATCTATATAAACTTTGAGATGGTGTATGTGCTTTGAAACCGCTTCGGCTTGTCTGCTTTTTTATCTTTACAATTGGAGTAATCATAAAAAATGTTGGCTTTATTCCATATCGATTATGTTATT